>NZ_JBCLVL010000010.1:0-227652 GCF_048537895.1 Gordonia sp. CPCC 206044 | reverse complement strand
ACCGCACTGCGAGGCAACTCACCCGTCAGCCGCGTACCCAACCTGGCAGGTCAGTACAGCTAGCCAGACCAGGTCGCCGAGTCGTGCCAATGTGCTACTCCGTCATGGCGTGGAGGTACATATGGCGGAATCGTGTACTCGACGCCATACTCGTTTGACGAGATAAAGTCTCGGAAGTACTTTTCCGTCTTTGAACATACGACGGCAAATGGAAAGAAGGCGATCGCATACTCGGTTAACGACGTCGATGTTGCCGACCGTTGTGACCTTGCGTGGGGCGCCAGCTTTGGGACGGTCTGGCTGACTATTAATCGCCGGAGGCCGACGGACCCGCCGGATAATTGCAGATTTTTGAAGGAATGGGCGGAACTTGTGCGCAGTTCCGCCCCGAGGTGACTGCCGGTTCGCGATTGTTAAGCCGCTTTCGTCGGGGAAGATTTTAGAATGGCAGTACCGGATACTGGCCGAACACTTCCGCAGTTCACAGCCGCTCGCCGCGCTCATCCAAATGCCGCACGGCTGGGCGTGGGGGGAATCTTCGCCTAGAGCGGGACGCGACAGCCGTTGCTGCACGTGTATCCGCCCGGCATGTGCTGGGCCGATGACCAGGTCATTCGGCTGATCGACGTCGAGATCGCCTACTGGACGCCAAGCCTGATCGGTGATGAGAATCGTGTTCTGACGTTGGCGGCTGCGGCGGATTGAAGCGGTCCGTCACGAGCTTCGGGGTGGGGGAACCAGATGGCTGCGGGACCGGTTGTGCCGCTCGATGATTCGTCGATCTATGCCAGTGGCCTGTACGTACTCATCTCGGATCGCTGGTTCTCGGCCGAGCAAGGTGGTCGTTGGCCGCGGGATGTCGTTGCTGGTGTGCGTGCAGGCGAGGTTGTTCCGGACGGGTTCGTCAAAGCGCAGGATCGTCGAAAGTACGTTGCCACCAAATCATTCACGACCGCAGACCTCGCGGCGTTGTGCTGGGTGGAGGCGCGCTGTACGTGGAAGAACCGCGCATGGTCCATCACCAAGATCGACGACACGACTCGTCTGGTGACCCTGCAGATTGCGACCACCGTACGTGGGTACCCGCAGCACGACCAGCGTCCCGAGCCTGCCGACTTCTGGTCCTGGCCGGGGGTGGAGTACCGCGACAGAGATCAGATCACGGTCACCGTTCGACCCGACGAGATGGCGAACGTAATGCTCCTGGTGACGCCGTTCGAGGTTCCCTTGCCGGTCGCGCCGCTGCTGGACGACGACATTCAGGTGTGGCCGCGTTCGGCCCCGGCATCACCGTGGTTACCCCGGACCGAGGCGCTGCGGTTGGTACGCGAGTCGCTGGTCGGGCAGGAGACGGGTTCCTACCCGGTGGAGTCGATCCGGGCGAACCGGCTGCGAGACGGTTGGCGCGTGTGGGCGCCGCCGCCACCGCCGGCAGATCCACTGGACATGCGGGTGGGGTGGGCCGTTTGGTACGTGGCCGACGACGGTGTGATGTGGCGGTCGTCGACATCGACCGAGTTCGACGCGGCATCGATACGAATGACTCGTGAACTGAGCGAACGATTGCAGCTGGTCCTGCGGTGAAGATGATCGTAACGGCAGGCAGGCGACGATCTACTCGGGTGGGACGTGATGCCCTGTGACCATTGGGTTTCCGAGCGAGCTTGCTTGGGTAGGTTTCATCATCGGTGTGGAATGGCCAGAGGGCGACGAGGATTCGCTGCGCCGCATCGGCGCGGCATGGGACGACGCGGCGAGCGCCGTCGAGAGTCTTCGCCCCGCGTTGGTGGCCGCAGCGGGTGTGGTGCGCCAGAACATGTCTGGCGCCACGAATGACGCACTGACCGCGGCGTTCAACGAGTTACTCGATGGCGAGCAGTCTCCGGACAAGATCGCCGCGGCCGCCCGTCACGCGGCGAACATGTCGAACTCCACCGCCACCGACGTGGAATACACGAAGATCTCGTTCTACGTGATGATGGCCGTCACCGCGGCGCAGATCGCCTGGGCATTGGCGATGGCCCCCGCAACAGCGGGTGCGTCGATGGCAACGGCGGTCGCCGCCGAAGAGCTCGGCAAACTTGCTGCCCGGTTAGGCCTGCAGCAGCTGGTGGAACGGATCGCCGCGGTCGTCGGCAACGGGCTGGTCCTTGGTGCCGTCAAGGGAGCGATGACGAATGCCGCGATTGCGTCGATGCAGAGCGCAGGAATTCAGGCTTATCAGATCGCGGCCGGTGGCCGGAAAGGCTTCGATTCCGAGCGATTCCTCAAAGATGTGTCGACACAGGCGGTCGGAGGTGCCGCCGGCGGCGCGGCCGGGCAAGTCGTCGAATCCGGGGTTTCCAAGGCGCTCGGACGGTCCGTGGACGACCTCGGTGCCGGCAAGCGCGTCGGTGTCAGCATGGCAGCGGGAGCGGTCAACGGCGGTACCAGCGCGACGGCCTCCGGCGTCTACGCGAATCAGAAGTACGGCGACCCTTTCAATCCGAAGACGATTCTCGGGGGAATGGCCGCCGGTGCAGCGAGTTCCGGATCAGGTCGCCGAGGCGCGAGCACCCGCGACGACGCTGCCCCCGCGACCGGCCGAGCAGGGGATGCCGACCACTCGAGCACATCGGAAACCGGTGGTGCGGGACCGACCCAGTCCCCGCCGTCACCATCTGACGATGCCAGCGTCCGCAGCGCGACACCATCGTCGGCCACTTCCGCCGATTCGCCAGGTGGGCCGCAGGTTGGCCAACAGTCCTCGGCGGCATCGGTGTCTCCGTCGACAGAGGGCGGATCGGGTCCGATGGACGCGCCGACCTCCGCGACTGACGCGCCAACAACCTCCCCGGGCGGCGGCGAGGAACCTCCGGCCGCGGGAGATCGGTCGCTCGCCGAGTACCCGACACCATCGAGTTCCACCGAACAGGGCCGAAGCGACTCGTCGTCACCGGGGGAGAGTTCTGATTCCGCTGACACAACGCAAGATTCACCAGAGCGCGCGCAGGATGCAGGATCTGCAGCGTCGGGTGAGCAATCACATTCACTCGACGCGGATCCGGTGGATAGTGGGTCGGTCCAACCCTCGTCGGACTCGACGAATGCTCCTGGCGACCACAATGATTCGGGAGCGATAACCGAGCCGGCTGCGGAACCCGAGCAGTCGCCATCGACCACGCCCAGGGGTGAACCGTCGACGTCGACACCGGACCGCAATGCGGACAGTGACGCGCGGTCGCCCGAAACACACTCCGACGACGTGGATTCGGGCAACGGGCGTGGTGCCGCCCCGCAGGTCGAGGACACGTACACGGCCGTCGCCGGTGAAGGATCGAACTCGACGGCTTCAGAAGAGCTGGAGTCGGCGAAGGCCGATGCACACGAAGGTGATTCGAGCATTGCCGACCGAGCACCAGCGGCAAGTGTGCCGGTGACCGAACCAGATTCCGGCAGGGGGTCGGAATCGCCCCAACCCGATGCCACCACCGATGAGCGGTCGACGGCGGGAGCAGAGGGTTCGTCGACCGACCAGGCGGCCACCGTGCCCGGCGCGGACACCGCTGACGAGACGGCAGGCGAGCCGACGGCAACGAGCGGCGAGAGAGCAGACGCCGAAACTCCCAGTACGGCCGCTGATTCGCCGACGACCGAAAACGGTGAAGGCACCGAGGCTGCCGACGGTTCCGACCTGCCGGGTCAGTCCGGCGAATCCACCGACACCGCCGATACCGCCGACCCTTCCGACCTTCTGGACGAATCTGGCGAAGGTGCCGACGGGGTTGACACCACCGACTGGCCGGGTGAGTCTGGTGAAGCCACCGACACCACGGACCCTTCCGACCCGACGAAGTCGGAGTCAGCTGACGGCCTCCCTGATCACGACGAATCCGAAAGCAGTGGCGATTCACCCGATCCAGAATCAGACGCGCCGTCCGAGGGCAGCTCCGGAGATGATTCTGATGACGAGACCTCCGGTACTGATTCGGACGAGTCGGTGCCCCCGGCCACCCCCGACGACAGTCCCCCGGCGCCGGACACGAATCCACCACCTCAGCCATCCGCCGCGCAGTCGGATCCGGATGCCCCGGAACCAGATCACCCCGGTTCGCCACATCCTGAGCCCAGCGAACCCGAGCCGCGACCCGACGAGTCGCCGGCACCTGACGCATCGGCAGAAGCCGGTGTGCCGTCAGCGCAGGACAGTGCCGGAGGCCCTGTGGCCGAAGCGCCCGGTTCCGACGACCCGGGTTCATTCGAGGCGCCGACCGTATCGGAACCGGGTCCCGCAGCCCACGACCCTGGTGCGACGGTGCCCCAATCGGCGGGTCAATCGACTCAGGCGTCGGTCACGGCCGCAACGACGCCCATGTCGGCAGGTCAACCGATCACGGTGACGCCCGCCGCGACGGCACCCTTGTCGACCGCACAGGTGTCGATGGGAGGCGGACTGACGGTGGATGCCCCAGCGGCGGCGCCTCCACATGCCGTGACACCCGGGGCGACCACAGCGCCTCCGGCGCAGGCCCACATCTCGCCGCCGCCCCACGCTATGCGACCTGATTCACTTGGGGGAGATGGCGGTTCCTCGACGCAACGGACACCCGATGTGGATTCGCGCTCGACGCCCAGAGCGGACGGCGGTATGCGCAACGATGCACCACATCGAGCGGAACCGGCAGTCCGTCATGATGCTCCGGGTCGAGCAGACCCGGCGTTACGGCGGCCGGTGGGGCCTGAATCAGGTTCCCGGATAGGTGATTCGACGGATGCGCAACCGATTCTGGAGCGGCCTGTCCCGACACCGCCGCCCACACCACCGACTGTGGACATTCCGAAGGTGCCCGAACTCCATCCGCATGACGGGCCGCCTGATCCCCTGGCCCCCCGCGACGCGCCCGCGGAGGAGTTGCCACCGCCGAGAGGCGGCGATACGCCGCCGAAGCCAGACAGCCCGGAGACACCTCCCGGTTCCGACGAGGGCACCGGCCGCCACGGCAGCGATGAACACGTCACCGATCCTGAACCGCGCGACACGCAAGACACCGACGAGCCAGGGGGTAGGCCGGATTCCTTGCCGGGGCATGCTGTGGGGAACCTGTCGGAGAGTCTTGGCCGTGGGCTCGAGGTCGATGGGGCCGATGGTCCGTCGCTCGACGTCCCTGACGACCAGGCACTCTTGGGTGGCGACGCCGCGACCAACGCCGACGCAACAGGTCTACTCCTGCTCAATCATCACGCGGCGTGGTCGGACGGTTCGCAGATCGGTCGAGAGACCACGCAGACGCGGGCTCGACTCGATGCGGCGCGCGACGCACGAATCCGGGCAGTCCGCGACGCGAACGGCGCGGATCCGGTGCACGAGGAGCTCACCGAAGATGCCGCGGCCGAGTTCTCCGCCGATCATCCTGACGGTCGCGGACTGGATCAACCGACACACATCGCAAACGGCCCGATCTTCATCGGGGCGCCGACTCCGCCGGCAGTACCGCCTCACCACACTGTCGAGGACCGAGCGAACACGAGTGGGTCCGATGCGATCGCAGTGTTCGACGAGCACTACGCATGGGAGCGACTCTCGAGCCCCGACGACACGTCCGGGCTCGATGGAATGACCGTTCGCGAGCTTCAGGAGGCTGCAGGCGGCGAGTTCCGGAGCACCTGCGCTGTATCGTTGCGTGAAAGTCTCACGTTGTTGGGCGATCGGTCTGGTGCGCTACTGGTGCTTGCGACTGAGGGCGGCGCAGATGTGAAGGCGGTGCTGAACCGCAATGGTGCCCTCGTCGCGGTCTCCGGGCCGTCAGGCGAGCGCGTTGAGCGATCCCTGCCGGGTGCGTTCGATCAGCGGGCCTGGGCGATCACGTTCGGACCGGATGGGAGCCCCACCGACAGCTGAGGGTCGCCCCGGGGCTCGCATAGCACTCGCTGCGATTGTCCGGCGCCGTGTTGTCGGCGGCCACCAGGAATGGCTGCGACGTGCATAGACGGTGCGGGTCGAAGTCATCTGGATGGACCACCCGGGGTGGTCTCATGCGTTCGTAAGCCCGTTTCATCGGTACTCTGTCCAAGCGAGAACGTCGGCCTCCGATGACGCCGGCTCTGAGGGGCAAGCACCGCGTGGATCAGATTGATCAGGGGGTACGTATGGCCGCGGAAGTACTCGCGCCATCGTCTGGTGTGCCGCCTGCTAACCGACCCTGCATTATGTCAAGTTCTTCTGGCCTGAATGCCGCGACTTGCGGTCGGCGACCAACCCGCCGGGCCAGGGCGTTGGGGTTTCGAAGAGCGGCAGTTGGCAGAGTTGTCAGGGCGGTGTGCTGATGACGGCTGGCCCGCTAGTGCCGTTGGATGGTTCGACGCTCTACGCCAACGGCTTGTATGTGCTGTATGAGGGCCGCTGGTTCTGGGCGGAGATGGGGCGCTCATGGCCGAAAGACGTTGTCGTGGGAGTCCGCAACGGTGAAGCGATTCCAGAAGGGTTCGCTGAGACACCAAATCATTTTAAGTTCATCGCAACCCGAACGGTTGATGCTGGCGAGCTGTCGGCCGTGTGCAGCGTAAACACGTATTGCACCTGGAAGAACCGGGTGTGGAACATTGCGAAGATCGATGAGACAAGGCGAGTCGCAACGCTGACAATCGCCACGTCGTTGAAGGGAGGGTATCCGGAATCGGAGCCCTGGCCGCAGTCGGTGCAGTTCCGGGGCATGCCCGGAATCAACTACATCGATCGTGAACAGTTCGCCGCTGAGGTTCGTCCGGCCGAGATGGCACGGGTGATGTACTTGGTGAACCCGTTTGATGTTCCACCACCGATCCATTCACGCGTCGAGGAAAGACTCCAAGTGTGGGTGGATTCGGTGGATTCGTCTCCGTGGTTGCCTGCTGAGGATGCGTTGGCCCTGGTGCGTGAGCGTGTTGCCGGTGAGGATGCGGGTTCGTATCCGGTGGAGCGGTTGCAGGCGGATCGGTTGCGCGATGGCTGGCGTGTGTGGGCGGTGCCGCCGGCGTCGGATGATCCGTTGGATGTTCGTATGGGGTGGGCCATTTGGTATGTCGCTGATGATGGGGTGGTGTGGCGGTCATCGAACTCGACGGAGTTTCGTAAGGCTGAGTTGGAGCTGACGAATCAGCTGTTCAAACGACTCCACGCTTCGCGTCGTGTGGGTGCGGAGGAGGTGCGCTGATGGTCGCTGGGCCGGTTGTGCCGTTGGATGGTTCGATGCTCTACGCCGATGGCTTGTATGTGCTGTATAAGGGGCAGTGGTTCTGGGCTGACACGGGTAGGCCGTGGCCGGAGAGAGTTGTTGTGGGTGTACGTGCAGGGGAACCGATTCCGTCGGGATTTACCGAGACGCCCAGCAACTTCAAGTTTATCGCGACGCGCGAGGTGGAGACTGCAGAACTTTCGGCATTGTGCGCAGTCGAGACTTTTTGTACGTGGAAGAACCGCGTTTGGGCCATTGCCAAGATTGACGCGTCGACCCGGGTGGCCACACTGACGATCGCACAATACTTGCGAGGAGGGTATCCCGAATTCGAGCCGCGCCCACGGCTGCCTGAGTTTCGGCGAATGCCTGGTATCAACTATCGCGACGATGACTGGATCTCTGCGCAGGTGCGGCCGGCCGAGATGGCGCGGGTGATGCTTCTGGTTACCCCGTTTGAGGTTCCTCCGCCTGCCAAGCCGATATTAGATGGCGAAGTACAGGTGTGGGTGGATTCGGTGGATTCGTCTCCGTGGTTGCCTGGTGAGGATGCGTTGGCGTTGGTGCGTGAGCGTGTTGCCGGTGAGGATGCGGGTTCGTATCCGGTGGAGCGGTTGCAGGCGGATCGGTTGCGTGATGGGTGGCGGGTGTGGGCTGTGCCTCCGGTGTCTGATGATCCGTTGGATGTTCGTGTGGGGCGGGTTGTTTGGTATGTGGCTGATGATGGGGTGGTGTGGCGGTCGTCGAACTCGACGGAGTTTCGTAAGGCTGAGTTGGAGTTGACGAATCAGCTGCACAAGCGATTGCACGGTACCCGGCAGATGGCCGACGTCGGTGGTTTGACACCTAACGAGGGAGCGCGGTGATGGTTGCGGGACCTACGGTGCCACTAGATAGTTCGACGCTGTACGCCAATGGCCTGTACGGGCTGTTCGACGGCCGGTGGTACTGGGCAGATATGGGTCACCCGTGGCCTGAGAAAGTCATACTAGGTGTCCGTGCCGGCGAAGATGTTCCGGAGGGTTTCACGGAGACGCCAGAGAGTTTCAAGTTTATCGCGACCCGGGTAGTTGATTCGGATGCTCTCTCTGCGCTCTGTACTGTCGGGACCTACTGCACCTGGAAGAACCGTGTCTGGAAGATCGCCAAGATTGACGATACAAGAAGGGTTGCCACCCTTCATATTTCGCTGATGATCGAGCGTGGTTATCCGGAGAGTGAGCCGTGTCCCCAGCCGGAAGAGTTTTTTCGGATGCCGGGAATCAATTACATGGACCGAGAGTGGATCGCTGCGGAAGTGCGCCCGTCTGAGATGGCGCGGGTGATGTTGCTGGTCACGCCTTTTGATGTTCCCCCGCCGGTGCGGTCGCGGTTGGATGACCAGATCCGAGTGTGGGTTGATTCGGTGGATTCGTCTCCGTGGTTGCCTGGTGAGGATGCGTTGGCGTTGGTGCGGGAGCGCGTTGCCGGCGAGGATATGGGCTCATATCCGGTGGATCGGTTGCAGGCGGATCGGTTGCGTGATGGGTGGCGGGTGTGGGCTGTGCCTCCGGTGTCTGATGATCCGTTGGATGTTCGTATGGGGTGGGCCATTTGGTATGTGGCTGACGATGGGGTGGTGTGGCGGTCGTCGAATTCGACGGAGTTTCGTAAGGCTGAGTTGGAGCTGACGAATCAGCTGTTCAAGCGGCTGCACGCAACGCGGCAGGGCTGACGATGGGTTGGGGGCAGACGACCGGTACTGACGCGTGGGGAAGTGATCGACCGTGACTATCGGTTTCCCCAGTGAGCTGGCATGGCTCGGTGTCATCATCGGTATGGAATGGCCTGAGGGCGACGAAGATTCGCTTCGGCGGATCGCCACCGCCTGGAATGATGCTGCCTCCAGCATCGAAGACCTGGCGCCCGAACTGCAAGCCGCAGCACAATCTGTCCAACTGAACCTGGACGGCACCACTGCCGATGCACTCTCGGAGGTGTTCCAGCAACTTCTGAACGGCGATCTATCGCCCGAGAAGATGGCCGAGGCTGCCACGGCCGCTGCCGATATGTCCGATGCCAGCGCCACCAATATCGAGTACACGAAGATCTCTTTCTATGTGACGCTAGCGCTGACGGCGGCGCAAATCGCCTGGGCTATCGCTATGGCGGTGCCAACGCTCGGTGCGTCACTCGCAGAGATCGGCATTGCGGAACTCATCGCGCAAGTGGCAGTTCGGGAAGGTCTTCGGCTGCTGATCCAGAAGATCACGTCCGAGGTGAGCAAGCGAGTTCTTCTCAGGGCAGTGCAGGCGGCGGTCACCAATGCAGCGCTCGCCGGCCTCCAAGATGCTGCAATCCAGGGCTATCAGATCGCAGCCGGAGGACGTAAAGAGTTCGATTCCGGACAGTTTTCCAAGACTCTGGTGACCTCGGCGATCGGCGGCGCAGCCGGGGGTTTGGCTGGAGGGTTGGCAGAAAAGGGCATCGGCAAACTGGCCGGCCGTCAGATCGATGACATCGCCGGCCAGGGGACCAGATGGGCTTCTCGGTCTGTGGTCGGAGCGACAGACGGCGTCGTAAATGCCGCTGGCGCAGGAGCAGCAGGCTCACTCATCTACGGTGACAAGTTCGATCCCAAAACTCTTGTCGGAGGCGGACTTTCCGGCGGTCTGACGGCCGGCCCGGGCAAGCGGCCAGACGCAGGTGATGGGCCGAGCTCAGGGGACGGAAACCAGCCGTCCCCGAACGGTGACGGCTCGACGGACGCGGCAGACACCAACCCCGACGCCGCAGGGGAATCCGCGGCGTCACCCGAGGGGCAGCCAACCCCTGCGCCCGCGCCGGATGCAAACGGGGGAGCAAGTCCCTCCGATGGATCCGGAGATCCAAATAGCGGTACTCAAGCAGGACAACATGATTCGGAGGCGCCCTCGTCGTCGCCCGAGGCTCCCTCGGAGGCGCCGGTGGCGGACTCTCCGCAATCCGAACAGGCGCCCGCCAACAATTCCTCGGAGACATCGCCCCAGCCTGCCCAGACGCCGGAAGCATCGCCGCCGCAAACTCCGGACTCGACACCGGCGCCTACCTCCGATGTCTCGACGACCGAGGCTGGTCCCGAACCGTCGACGTCGGACACTGCGCCCACCACCGACTCGAGACCGGAGGGAGGGCAGCAGCACCCGAACGACGGAGGGCAGAACCGCGGTGATGTGCCGTCTGATGAGACACCGTCACCGGCGGGGTCAGATGACGCCTCGTCCGCCCCATCCGCTACACCCGACGGGCAGCCCCGGAACGAACCGGGTGCCACCACACCGCAATCCGCCGGGCAGACCACATCCCCAGGCGCCACGACGCCACAATCGGCAGGGCAGGCGGCCGCGTCCCCGGCAACGCAAAGTACACCAAACACTTCCGCTCCGAGCGCGACCCACTCTCCGGTAAACGCCGACACGTCACCCTCTAATGCGTCTGGCACACAACAGCATGCCACCTCGAGCCCTGACAGCCGTGCCACGGACTCGGGGCCGGGCAAGAACCAGACGGCCGCTGATCGCCCGTCGCCCCGAACTGATGGTGGCGCGCGGCCGGATGGGGCGCAGCACCGGCCCGACGCCACTTCTCCTCGGACCGAGACTGCGGCGAGGAGGCCCGCTGGATTCGAATCGTCCTCCAGGCCGGTCGAACACTCGCCAGGGCGTCCGGCACCTGAACGCGCACCAGGGCATTCAGATCGGGCCGCCGCTGAACATTCGTCGCCCAAGGCGCCTGAAGAAGCGAGCGCGCCCCATCGACCGGCAAGTGTCGAAGACGAGTCCGTTGGGCCGTCCCATCGGACGCCTCAGGAGACGGACTCGGCGAGTGACAACGCGACCGACACGTCTCGTCGTGACCAGTCGGACGGTCCCACTCGCCCAGACGAATCGACCGGCAAGAACGAGTCTGACTCCCCCAAGGGCGACGACGTCGACAGCGGTGTTGAAAGGTCATCCACGGATCACTCGAGCGACGGTGAAAAATCGGACTCGGCTGTGCCGGTCCATGACAGGGCGGAGCCGACCGGAGACCGGGCGGATTCTTCGGCGGCCTCACGTCGTATCGACGATCGATCGGATGAAAATGACAAAGTGTCCGGACTCGGCGACGAATCGGCGCTTCTTCTGACGTATCCAGACGGTGCGCGCACAGCTTCTGCGGGTTTCCGCGACAACGTGACTCAGACTCGAGCTCGGTTGGATGCAGAACGTGCTGCTCGCGGCACGCACGATGGCGCAAATGACCACGGAAAATCTCAGGCCTATGAGAATACTGGAGACGCAGGTGATGGCGGGTCTCCACCGAACGGACCAGATTCGACAGGGAGCGGGGGGAAGTCGCCGCGGCCCGATGTGCCGGCGCTGCTGGAAGAAGCGGCGTCCCGAAACGGATTTCAGCCATTAGAGGTTCGAGATCTTCTTCATCGCATTGCGGAGACTGGCGCAGGACGTGACCATCTCGAGCGCATGGGCGATGCTGAGATCGATGTCTTGATGGGGATGCGGGACGCGGTGCCACCGCCTACCCTTGCGACTGACCCGGTCCGCAAGGTCGTCAGCGGCCCCCAACTTGACGCGATTGTGAATCAGGTTCGACACGGAACCCCATTTACCCCGCCGTTCTCGCCGGGAAGCGTCGGCGGGTGTGTATCAGTTGTCTCCGATGTATCGGCGGTCATGCGATCGTCGGGCCAGATTGTCGAAGGACTCCGACTGGACTACCACGAAAGTCCGTTTACCAGACCTGATGCAGGCGACCATGTCTTCGTAATCGACGGACTGTTGGATCCAGAGACAAGCGAACTGAACACTCTCGATCAACATTTGATCGACGAACATAATCGGCGTTCGGGCCCCCCGATGGTGGTGGATCCGTTGTCCAGCTCGCTTCAATGGGGCGATCCACCGCACACTGGGGTAGGGTTCCCCGGCAGTGAGCGAGTCCTGACTCCCGAGTATCAAGCCGCCGGTGGGTCCAGGTTTGTCGACGGTGCCGAGTTCAAACGGGTGAACGCTGACGGTACTTCTGAAACTGTTGCGCGACTCGAGAATGGGGAATGGACCGCAGTATCGCCTGACCCGAATCTCGATTCGGGTGGGTTGGGCGCTCAATCGCAATCTCACGACACTTCATCGTCAGACAGTGGACTGCCCTCAGTGCATGAGAGGGATGCAGATCCGAGCGAGCCACTCGGAGATGCTGACTTGGGTGAACCTGATATCCAATCCTCTACGCGAGCTACGGACTACACGGACGATCCGGCCAACAACTGCGGTTCGGATTCCCTTTCGGCACTTGGTGATCACTTCGGTCGCCCGATCGATTCGATGGACGGGGAGCCCTCGGGTCCGGAGGGAATGAGCGGTCGGGACCTGGAAGCGCGGGGCGGCGGCGAGCTGCGTCCGACCGACCCGTCTGCCCTTCGGGAGCGCCTTCTCGAGCTCGGCGACGGTTCTGCGGCAGTTGTGGTGTCCGAGCACTCGCCGATCTCGACGTCGCCGGACGGACAACCGAGACCGGTTGGTGCACACGCGTACACGGCGATCAACAGGGACGGTGAGGTCGTGCTCGTCGACGGTCCGCCGCACGCGCGGACCGAGATGCCGCTGCCCGACGATTTCGGGCATCGTTCGTGGGCGATGTCGTTCGACCCGGACGGAAACCCGGTACACCCGATCAACCACGATCCGGCGACCCTTGGTCGAGATCGTCTGCCGGGCGAACGAGGACCTGATTCGCGCATCGGGGCGCGCTCCCGCGACGACGCTTCTGAGTCGGATGGTCAAGGTCCGCCCGACGGCTCGCGGCCCCGTGACGATGGTGAACCGCCAGGTCAGAAGTCGAAACCTGAAGAACCCGATACGCATTCGGTGCCGTTCAACCTCCTCGATGAGCATGACGCGACTCGTCCGGCCGCCGTCGACGACGCTTCGACGACCGGTCGGCCGGAGCCAGAGCAGGATTCGACGCAGCGGCCCGGCGCCGATGACCGAGCCGCCGACGATTCGACCGGACAACCGAGTCGCGACGAGGCCGAGACGGATTCGAACGACGCCGGTGAACCGGTGCCCGGCGGGGACCGCAACGGCCCCGACAACACCGGCGAGTACAAGCATCCGGTCGACAAAGCGGCTGAACGGACCGCGCAGGCCCGTGCGGAACTGGAGGAAGCGCAGCGTAGCGGAGATCCCAAGCGCGAGGAACAAGCCCAGCAGAACCTGGATCGCGCCGAACGGATCGAAGAACAAACGCGGAACGTCAACGATCCCGGCTACCGCGATAAGAACTACTACGAGTATCGAGAGTCCACCGGTGACTGGCGGGTTCGGTCCGGGCGCGACGATCCCGATGCGCCACGCATGTGGCGTGACGATCACGGAAACTTCTACCTCGACTCCGACATGCCCTATGTGCGGTCGCACTACATCGAGGGGAGTCGCGAACCCTTCGCCGCCACAGACGCTGAACGTGAAGCGGCACAACCGATGATCGACCAGCGCGATCAGACCATCGAGGATCGCAACGAGGCGGAGGCGGCGCGCAACGACCCGGAGAACGACGACGCGGGCATCGGCGCCGATTACCCGGCGCTGCACAACGAGGTCGGCCGTCTCGGTGAGTTCCTCGGCGACGTGGCTGCCGATCACGCGATGGTCAACAAGTACGGTGGCGACGGATCGACCGTCGAACGTCTGAACCCGGACGGCAGTTGGGAACCGGTGACGTCGGAGAGCGTGTTGTCGCGACTCGCGAACGATGTCGACGGCTTCACGCCGCAGGGCTCCGGTTCGTTCGACGCGGTGTACCGGATCACGTCGCCGGACGGGGACGTCACGGTGGAGATCGTGGAGGCCAAGGCGCCGGGAGGCAGCCTCTCGTCGCGAGTCGAGGACGGCGTGCGGTATGAGCAGGGCACTCGCGGCTACATGGACCCGATGTTGCGCAGGGACAAGTCGATCACCCCTGACGTCGATGCGGTGATCCAGGATGCCGACGAGATCCTCTACTCGTCCGTCTACGCGGTCGTGGACCAGAATGGTTTCGGTGGTTCGATCCGACGGGAATTCGATCTTGGTTGAGGAGTGGTAGTCGATGACGTACGTGGAAGCGACGCCGGGTCTGGCTTCGGACCAGCTGGAACATTGGCGTGACGAATACACCCGGATCCTGCCCAAGCAGGGCAGACGCCTGGCCAAGGGCTGGATCCGCGACGCCACCAGCGACACCACGCTGACGTCGTTGTTCGGGACCGCGTCCTCGGCGGCCGCCTATGCGGCGGCACTGGGTGATCCGTCGGCCCGGGGGCTCGCACTCCTCGCTCGCGAAGCGGGAAAGTATGCGGTGCGCGAGGCGCTGCTGCCCGACGGCGAGCAATTACAGGTCGAGATCGGTGGGGCATCGGGAGTGGTCAAGCGTCCGCGGCACACCCGGATGCTGTGGGCGGACAGCTGGCTCGACCTGTGGTGGCTGTGCTGGATCACCGGAGACCGCGAGGGCATCGACGTCGCGATGTCGGTGCCTGCAGACGGGGTGCGTGTCTTCACGTCGGTGTCCGGTGAACACGAGACGCCGTGGATGGATGGAATGCGCGCCTTGGCGAGCGGAGACAAGGAGCGGGCCGTCGAGTTGTTGGAGACGGCGTATGAGCGCACCGGCGACGTCTGGGTGGCCACGATCGAAGAGGCCGACAGCCGCTCTTACACGTCGTCGGTCAGCCGGTCTCTCGTGGAGTTGACTCTCGCTCTGGCCACTGCGGACGCAAGTGTGTTCAACGCCCGACTTGTGGCGGCGTTGCAGGCGCAGAGCGCATTTCTGGCGGCCAATCCGAAATGGGCGAAGGGGATGGCGGCCCACTCGTTCGCATTTCCGGCGTTGGTGTCCTGGGCCGTCCAGACCGGGATTTCCGTCGACGTGCAGTCCCCGTATCTCCAGGAGATCCTGCTGGAACCTGGATGGGCGCAACATACTTCGATACCCGATCTGGACACCTGGCGGTCCTGACGTGGTCGACGCCGTCGAACTCGCCGACGCGATGCGTGAGGTCGCCGAACGTCTCACGCCGCGGTGGCAGGCCATCGTTGCGGTGGCACTGTTCTCCGATGGGTTCGCCGACGTCGCACTCTACGACTACGAAAAGGGGACGGGCCGGTTCGTCGGCGCGCAGTTCTACGGGGAGGACCTTGTGTCGGGATTGCTCGCGGCCAGAAACCGGCATGTGGCCGCCACCGGCGCATGCACAGCCGTGGTGGCGACCGTCTTTCGTACCGAGCACCTCCCACGCGTGTGGTGTGGGTCCGCGGGGCCGGACGCGGCACCGCTGCGCGAGGTGTTCGACGACCACACCGCATTGGCGCGGTTGGTGCAGCCGCTCGGGTTGTGAGCCATCATGCACACGAAGACCGATGAAGGAGGCCCGCAGTGACATCGGTGGTGGAGCGCCATCAGATCCCCGACCGGGACGTGATCGCCCAGGATTTCGCCCGGTTGGATGCGAGCATCCCCGATCTGCTCGAACGGCTGAGGTCCGAGGAGAAACCGGAGAGCCCGGGCGGCCCCACACCCCTCGGCCGTCTGTGGGGAACATGTGTGGCCGCCGTGGAGGATCTTTCGCTGGTGGATCCGACGAGCCGTCGGATACGGGAATTGGCTGCGATGGCACGCCAATCGGGTGTCGGACTCTTCTGGGCTTCGGAGGGGCCGACATCCTGGCCTCCGGTACGAGTTCCGATCGGGCCGGTGGACTATCAGATTCCGGCCACCGGTCGATCGTCGGAGACGACACCTCAGGTGTGGGAAACGGTGATGTGGCAGCAGGAGATCTGCCGCATGGGTAACGCCCCCAAGATGCTGATCGCCGACGACGAGTTCACCGTCGACGGCACCCCGGACCCGTACGTGTTCGCATGGGTGGAGGCGATGCGCGCGGTATGGTCGCGTGCATCGCATGCCATCTCGGCGGTGACCACCGCCATCGAGCTGTCGAAACCCGAGAACGCTCCCAACACCGACTCGCAGTACCTGGACCGCATCGTGTACCCGAAGATGCGCACGTTCTACTACGCGATTCAGGGGCTTGACGACAAGTTCAACGAGTCGTTGCGGGGTGCGCTTGAGCAGCATCGGCGCTACTACGAAGCTCCGCAACGAGCGGGTGTACGTGCCGGCCTCATCTCCTGGCCGCTCCTCGGCATCGCTTGCATGGCAATGACATTCGGTAACGACGTGCGGGTGACCTCGGACTACCTGCCCGAGCAGTTGCTGTACCCGACGGACTGGGCCGATTCGTTGGGCTGGTAGGTCGACGAATTCGTCTGAGCAGGCGCACTGGCCGAGCCGAACCGGACACATCGCATGGGTGTGCGCCGTGGTCGTCTGGGTCGATCGATACGTGACACAGCCTCCCGGCGCCCAGGTCTCGACATCGGACGCGAATGATCGGACGGCCGAGCGGAACTCGTCATGACTGGTGTTGTGATACGTACGAAATGACTGGCCGAGTCGAAGAGGTCGGCTGTTACGGTCTGTGTCGTGTTCGGTCACGATGAACACACCAGGTCGGAGGTCGGTCAGTTACCGCGACGACGGTTTGGCGGCCATCTGCCGGTTGTCGGCAAAGCCGAGGTGGGGTGCCCATTGCTGAACAAGAGGCAGGACCTGCTCGAGCGGCGGCTGAAAGTCGAGGTCGTACACCGGACGTTCATCGATGCGGCGGCCGCTGCCCGGATCGGTGAACCGGGTGGCGAGAACAAGACGATGTGTGCTCTCGGTGTACTCGAGGGCGCCGGAGTTCGTGGTGTGCAGATCGGTCACCGCAGTCAGCCCCGCCACGTCGGTCCACGGCAGACGAACTCCGTTCTCCAGCATCACCCCGGCCGGATCCAGGACGAACTTCGGGACGCCGCGTTTGTCTCGCACCGTGATGACGCCGGTTGTCGACAATTCCTGCAACATCGCGTTCCGGATGGTCTGATCGGCGACGTAGTGCGAAGTCCTGACCGAACTCCAGAACTCGATATGTGGAGCAAATGCTCGGACAGCCGAACGGAATTCGTCATAGTTGTGGGTGTGGTTGACGGGCATCGTCTGACCGATCTGAATGGGTCGACCGTTCTGATCGGTCGCAGTCTTGGTCACCACCAGTGAGCACCGCTTCTCGCGGGTGGCCTGGGTGGTGTGCTGGTCCAGGGTGCGATAGGCCGAAAAGGCAGTGATGAAGTCGAGAGCCCGGATCTCGTCCCATCGAAGTGTGAACCCGTTGGCCCACAGACCTTCTGGACCGGCGGTGATGTACGGTTTGCCGATTCGCGAGCGGGCCACCAGGAACTGCACCGCGCACGGGCCGCCGAACAGCACCAGGAATCCGCCGGCGAATGCCGCCCCTCCGTACACCCCGGCGGCCAGACACACGAGCGCAGTGAGCGCCACCGCCCCGTTGAACGCGCCGATGATGATGAAACCTTTCCAAGACGGCGGTGCTGTACCGCGGACGCTCACCGGCGTCGTGGCGCGCGAGCCGTCCGGATGTGTGCTGGCGGGCCTGGGTGGGAACTGGTGTGGGTCTGCCATTCGGCACATGCTGCCACGTCGGGGCCGTCGGGCGGTGCCGCTGTCATTCGGTAGCCTGCCGGTTGAGTCGACAGCTGTTCGGACCGAAATCGCAGCATGGAGGTGACCTTGTCCGATTCGCCGCGGTCGGTGGGTGTGCACCCATCGATGTGGTCGTGCGTCGGTTGGCAGATGCGGCCGTCGTCGTCGACAGTGGTCAAGGTGCTCGTCGGCACGGTTTTGCTGGGGGCGGCGGCGATCGTGCTCGGTGCGTACGCGGGACGACCGAGAACGGGCTGCACCGACACCCCGTCCGGGCCCACCACGGGCGAATCGTGCATCTGGGGGCCGCCACGGCGACCGCGGATGGGGGTGATGGCCGAGATGCCCGCGCGGCCGGGGTTCCTCGTCGCAGGGATTGTCGGTGCGGTGGTGATCGCTGCGGTCGCTGCCGTGTACTTGCTGTGGCGCCGCAAGCCGAACCACATCGAGTGGGCCGAGTTCGAACGTCGCGCGTCGGTACTGCGTCGTTCCGTGCAAGATCAGTACAACCGTGATCCGAACCCCGGCAACGAGCAACTGCTCCGGCAACTCGACGCCGAGTACGGCCAGATCGCCTCCAGATACCGTCCGCCGCCAGTGTCATCGCCAGGTCGCTGACCTTCCCACTCCAGGTGGAGCCATGTGCGATCGCATGACACGGCGTTGCCGGTGTGCCGCGAACTCTCCTAAGGTGGCGACATGAGTTTGCCGTCGCTCGGAGGGGGAGGCCCGTCGGAGCCTCAGCCCGACATCCCCTTCAGCTTGGGGATGGACGTCGGTGCACCGAACCTGTCCCGTGCCACGCCCACCGGGGACGACGCCGTGTTCGGTGAGCGTCTGGTGGCAGCATTGGCGAAAGATGCACCACCGGGCTGGCACTCGATGGCGGCGACATTTTCGTTGACGGTCGGGCATCAGACGGCTCTCGTGATCTTCGCGACTGCCGAAGACGAATACCAGACGACCCCGTCGCAAGAAGCGTTCGGACTCGTTCGCGAACAACGCGACCTGTCGGCGTCGACGGGTCGGGGACCGTGGTGGCGGCTCGCCGTATCGGTGCAACAGGCCGGTGCACCGGTGATCGAAGTCGATCACGCCGAGCAGCCGTTCGGGGCCAACTTCCTGTTTCCACCGGATGCCTACCGCGCAGACTTCGCGGCGTATCCGGACCGGGACGTACCACTGTGGCTGGCAGCTCACGCCTTTCACGAAGGGCGACAGCATCGGACGCCCGAACATGCTGTCCAGCAGAGCCACTCTCGACGCTCGGATGTGGCGCCGGACGATCAATGGCCGTCGTTGGACGTGATGTGGGCCCGGTGGTCCGCGCTCGCTGCGGTGTTCGCTTCCATGACACCGGGTTTCGGACCCGGTATGGCCCCGGGAATCGCGGTCTTCGAAGCGGCCACCCACAGCGGTTCGACGCTCGTGCGGCTGCCCGGCGATCGAGCTGTGCTGTCGGGCGGGGTATTCGATTCGCACGAGCTGAAGTCCACGTATATCGATGGTGCGGAACTTCCGGATCTGTATGCAGGAGCGCCGATCTGGGTAGGAGACGCCACCCTCAACGTCCGTCTGGAGACCGGAATGCTGTCGTTCTGCTGGTGGTACGAGCGAGGACATTGGCACCGCGGGCAATCTCCGGACGCAGTCGCGAGTGCAGGAGCTGTGCCCGCGGTGGCCAGCACCGATGACACGGCGAACGCCATCGTCCGTGCCATCTCCGCTGATCAGTCGGCGAACCTCGTCGCAGTCGCGGAGGCGTTCGTCGGTGCCGTGGAGACCGGAACCGTCACGAGCACTCTCGTCGAGTCCCTGCTCCCACGATCACACGGGTACGACGTCGATGCGGCGCTCGTATCGTTGTCGGTGGCCGGACGTTTCGATGGCAGGTGACCAGGAATGACACCGTGGACCGACCGATCCCAACGCCAGGCCGGGGGTGCGAATCATGGCGAATGAAGAGATGAAGGAGATGCTGCACACGTTGCTGCAGGATCTCGACGAGCAGAAGGCCGACATGTCGACCCTGCAGCAGCGGTTGGCGGCGGTCACCGCCAGTGCGTCGTCCACCGATGACTTGGCGACCGCGTGGGTGAATGCCAAGGGCATCCTCATCCAACTCAAGTTCCACCCGGACGCCGTCGAACGGGCGGGCGGCCTCACCAACCTCAGCCGGTACATCACCGAGGCGACGCAGAAGGCCGCGCAGGCTGCACAGCGACAGATCGACGAGATCATGGCGCCCATGAAGGCGCGAATGGATAAGCTGCCCAAGATGTCCGAGCTGTATCCGGGATTGCCGGATCTCGACGACTTCGTGCCCGAACCCGTGGATCCGTCGATCGAGCCACCCGACTCGCCGTCGCGATCGGTGGACACGTTCGCGGACCCCGACGAGCACTACGAGGATCTCGACGACGCCCGTCCCGTCAAACGTGGTCCACTGGACCAGGCGTGGTGAGTGCGAGATCATGGCAACGACCGACCAACAGGGGGAATGACCGATGAGCGGTGGAACTACACAGGTCGAGGCGCAGCAACTGCTAGCCGGTGCCGCGCAACTCGACGGTGTCGCCGATCGCCTCAAGTCCATCCGGGACGACCTTCGTGGTCGGCTCGAAGCCGAAGGTCAGGCATGGGGCGCCGACAAGCCGGGTAGCACTCACGCGTCGGGCTACGATCCGCAATCGCAGGAGACCCTGGACGCGACCGAGTCGAAGATCGACACGATGATCCAGTACGTCCAGGGCATCGAGAATGCGGCCAAGACGTTCGTCGGCTCCGAAGACGCCATCGCGAGCAACTTCCGCTGA
Organism: Gordonia sp. CPCC 206044; assembly: GCF_048537895.1. Lineage (NCBI taxonomy): Bacteria > Bacillati > Actinomycetota > Actinomycetes > Mycobacteriales > Gordoniaceae > Gordonia > Gordonia sp. CPCC 206044. Next base: position 207,041 of record NZ_JBCLVL010000010.1, on the reverse strand, counting down.
GCCTGTCCTGGGTGACCAACGCGTTGTCGGTCACCTGAACGACAAATTTGTGACAGCACGCGTTTCCACTAATGTATGGGCGCGTCGCCCGTCGGGGGCGAGGAAACTCAGGGTGAATCATGCGTAGAGCGTCTGTGCTGCTGATGGCCGTGGTCGTCGGCGCGTTGTCGTTGTTGGGTGCGGGTGTGTCGAATGCGGAACCGCAGTTGCCGAGGATCACGCAATACAGCGAGAACGTAGGCACCTTCGGTGACCATGACTATTGCCGCGGCTCGTTCAATATCGGGATGGTCGCACCGAAGGGTAAGCGGGGAGTGGTGCGAATCACGCTTCGTTCATTCGGGTTCACCGGCAATGGACACGGGTGGGCACGCGACCCACACTGCCGGTTCTATGCACTCGTGAACTCGACTGCCGGTTTTGGCGCGAATGCGTACCACCCAGTCTCATTTGGTCGCCGCGCGGGAGAGTCTGTGACGTTTGAATCTCGGACGGGGTCCGGCCTGAAGATGGTGACGGTGTCGACGTCTTCAATCCGACAGCGCGGACAGATTCAGAGTTTCGGTGCCTCGATGTACACGATCGTCCCCTGAGTCGGAACCCTCTGTCGGTCACGTAGCGGACACGATTATCGCATTACTACCTGTTTCGGTACTCTGTCCTTTGGAACGGTCGGGGTAAGGATTCAAGATGCTGTATTTCGGGGGTAACGGCAGCGGTATAGGAGCGCCGCGGACCGCGGGGGAGCGGTCTGCGTTGTCGCACCGTGCCGAGGCGATCCCAGTGTCAAACCTCCGTTTTGCCGGCGCTGTTCGTTGCCAGGCCGCGTCTTTACCGCTCGGCTGACTTCGCCTCCAATCGGCCTCGCACTCGCGTGATCGAGGCGACGGGGAGCGCCCTAATACCTGCTGCAACCGCAGCGCATCATCTCATGACCACACGGCGATTTGTCGGGGGCGTGATTCGAAAGGAAGAACTGCCATGGCCCACCCACCGAAGCGAGCACGGCATCGCGATCACGCATCTGCCGCACGACGCGGTCCGCTGCTGAAGACGGTCACCTCGGCCGCACTGGTTGCGTCGATCGCCACGGGTATGGGAGCAGGCCTCGCGCACGCCGCCCCTGAGCAGGGTGGCACCAGCCCCAGCGATACCGCGCCCCAGCAGGGCGGCACCACGCCGACGCCGAGTCCGGGAACACCCGAGCAGGGCGGTACCACGCCGACACCTGAGGCGGCACCGGTCAACGTCCCTGGCCCGGGCACGCTTCCGGCACCTCCGCAAGAAGCGCCGTACCAGTCCTACGTCGAGCCGAGCAACTACACGGCGCCGACCTACGAGACCAACTACCAGCCGCTGACGCAGCAGCCATTGAGCACGCCGAAGCCGACGGCGCCGGTGCGCCCCATCGCGCCGCCGCCCGACAAGATTCGCGTCGGCAACTACGTCACCGACATCCCGCAGGGCATGTCGGACAAGAATGTCAACTCGATCAACGCCTGGTCTGCCTACGGTGAGGCGAAGATCGCGCAGAACCTGATCTCAGTGGGTGTGCCCGCTGACGAGGCGTCACGACAGGCGGCCTCGACGATCATCGGTGTGATGGCCGGTGGCACGGCGGGTGCTGCAGCGCTTGGCATTCCGGCGGCCGCGGTAGGTGCTGTTGCGGGAGGTGTAATTGGAGTGCCGGTTGGTGCGGTCGCCGGAGCGATCTACAACGCTGTCGTATTTGGCCCGGCAGTGGCCGCAACCGGCGGACCCGTGAGCCCTATCGTTGGTCTCGGTGCGCTTGGGGGTGCAGGGATTGGCTTGGCTGCAGGTGCGGCCATTGGTGCTGTCGGGCTAGGCGCGGCCGGAGCGACCGTCGGCGCGGTGCTCGGCGGTGCGGCCGGCGGCGCCCTTGCCAACGCGCTGGGCGCGGGCGACCCGGGTGCTCACCCGAAGGAGCCGTGGAAGAAGGGCGACAAGAACGCGCCCAAGGCCAAGCCGCTGCCGAATCCGCAGGGTAACCAGTACGAGCTGCACCTCCCGGCGGAGAAGGCCGCGAAGGCTGGGCTGCCCAAGGCGGATTACGTGGTCAACCAGCGCGGCGACGTGAACCTGCAAGTCGGCGGGTTCAAGGCGAATTGGTCGGCCGAGCAGGCGAATGCCCCGTACCAGGCTCTGGGGGCCGGCGGCGCACAGCAGAAAGACAACGCGCGCAAGGTGACCAAGCAGAACGAGCCGAACATCAAGCAGATCCTGCCGGGCGTGCAGATCACTTGGCCGCAGGAGATCGCGCCGGGCCACTGACCCGTTACGACGCAGTCGAATCGTCCCGCACCCTTGTTGGGTGCGGGACGATTCGTTTCTCCGGTGCGCCGAAATCCGTTGCGTGGAGCGTGATCACCCGGAGGGCATTATCCACGCGTGCGGGTTCTGGTCAGAGTCCTCGTTGGGTGGCGTAGCGGCGGCAGCGCCGACAGGGTGGTGTGCTGCTGGGTGATCGAGGTGGCACAAGGGCGAGCCGAAGGAGTGCGGCAGTTAGCTGCGAGGTGTCATCAGCAGCCTGCACATCGAGGCCGGTTGCCTCCATTGTGCCCACCGCAGTGGTCGACTTCGTCGAAGAAGTGAGTTGTCAACATCCCTGTGTAACAACACCACTCAACAGCCCGAACCTGTCAGAGGTCGCCGCTACAATTGCATCAGGGCGACGACCGTGCCGCCGAAATACGTTGCTGCACAATAAGATACCTGTGGATGAACTATTCCCGCCGAACGCATGTTCGACTACAATCGAGTCATGCCGTTGGACACTCTGATTCCGTTGCTGCGTGAGGTGACGATCGACGCTGATGCGTCTGGTCGCCAGGTCTTCGAGACCACGAAGACGTTGATGGACGTGCGTAACCTGGTCGATCATCAGTTGGCGGTGCATGTGGCGGCGATGGACAGGTTGGGGGTGGCGCCGCGTTCCGGTGGTCGCACGCGGAGGTTGTTGATCGAGATGGGTGCTGCTCCGGCGGTCGCCGACCGGTGGCTACGCATCGGGACGGCCCTGGACCGGCTGGAGCGGGTGGCTGCTTATTCTGCGGACGGGGTGTTCTCTGGCGAGCACGTCGACGCGGTGGTGCGGGGGATGGCGCATATCGATCAGCGGGCGCCGGAACCGTTGTCGGCGGGGTCGGTGATCGAACACGAGTTGGCGTTGATCGCTCAAGCGTTCTCCGGTGCCACCCCACGCGAAGTACTCGCGGTGGCGCGGTCGAGGGGAAATCAGATCGCCGACGATGAGGGTGGGGTGCCGGCGGCTGAAGACCGTTCGATCAACGAGCTGTCGACCGCCCCGACTGCCGATGGCCGGTTGGAGGTGTTCGCCAACCTCGACATCGTCACCGGGGAGAAACTCGTGTCCGCGGTCGAATCGCTGTCCCGCAAGCGGCCGGAACCGGACGGATCCGAGGATGCCCGGTCGGCCGGGCAGCGTCGTGCGGATGCGTTGGAGATGATCCTGGATTCCGCGGCCAAAGCCGCCAGAACAGGTGACGCCGACATGGTGGTCGCCCCGAAAACACAGGTGAGTGTGACCGTGCCGGCCGACCACCCGGATCGGGCGTCTCTGGAATGGTTGGGTCCGGTCTCCCAAACCACCGCGCATTTGGTTGCCTGTGATGCCAGCGTCACCGTGTTCGACCTCGATGAGCACGGTGCACCCCTCGGCGTGAGCAACGGGACGAGGTTGTTCACCGTCCAGCAGCGTAAAGCGTTGATCGTGCGTGACCACTGCTGTGTGAAATGCGGAGCCGCTGCAGGGTATACGCAGTGCCATCACATCGTTTACTGGTCGCATGGTGGTGCCACGGTCATCGACAACGGCTGCCTGCTGTGCACCGCCTGCCACGCCCAGATCCACGCGTCCGGATGGGAGATCATCATGGGTGCCGATCGACATCCGTGGTTGATTCCGCCGGTCGAGGTCGATCCGACACGCACACCGTTACCGGCCTACAACCGGCGCACCATGACCCTCGCCGCCTGACGCCATCAGGGATGCGTTCGGCATCCAATCCGCACCCTCGACACCCACCCACCGCCGATCGAGTAGCCCGCGAGGCGCAAGCCGAGCGAGCGTATCGAGATCACCATCCCGACATCGCCACATTCATGGCCATCGAAACAGACTGACCCACCAGGACTTTCACCACGCCTAAACCAGCAACCCGGGAACCCTGGGTTGTGCACGACCCTTGACAACTCCACAGTGTGAAATAGGAACCCCTTCGGGTGCCCGCCGAGCAGTGAGCCGGCGGGCACCCGACGGCGGGCTCTCAAAGGCATCACCAGATCGCCCAGGGAAGGATCGCTCGCGATCTCGCTCTCGAGGACCCAGGTGCCGCTCGCAGATCGCACGTCGGCGGCCGACCGTACTCGCAGGCAGTTCCCGAGTCTGGCAACACAAGCGGACTCGATCTGCAGGAGCCAGTGGAATCTCGAAGGCTCGCCTGTGCCTCGCGTCAGTACTCGTCTTCGCTCAAGCGTCGCAGGCGCCGTCGCGGAATCGACACCGCCCACCAGATCACCGCGATGGTCACACAGACGCCCGCGCCGGCAAGTGCCACGTTGCGGGCGGTTTGGTCGGGCTGAGACATGTCGGGCGGAGCGATCGGTCGCCCGGCGGCCACGCCGGAGGTGTTACGTACCACGGTGTCACTGAGCGCAGCAACGGGATCCACGACCCCGTAACCGATCGCGTCGTTGCGGCCGGACCCCGCTCCGTGCGCGGTTGCGGTGATTCGATGCATGACGTCAGCCGCCGACATGCCGGGGAACTTGGCCTTGATCAGGGCGGCCAAGCCGGCCACGTACGGGCTGGCGAAGCTGGTGCCGTCGAGCGTCACCGGGCCGTCCTGGCCCTCTTGGCGATTCACCGCCTGACCACGCAACCCCACACTGACGACTTCGGTGGCGGGTGCCGCAACGGACACCCACGGCCCGTGCACGCTCAACGACCACGGACCACCCGTCGTGGATTCCACGCCCCCGACGGTGAGCACGTACTTGCTGTACCAGCCGGGCGACACGATCGTGTTCAGCGTGTCCCAGCCCTTGGCCGCCGGGTTGGCCGGATTGACTCCGGTGTTCTGCGTCTTGCAGGGTTCCACCAGGTTGCCCGCGGCGGCGACCACGACCACGTTGCGCTGGTAGGCGTACTGCAACGCGGCGCCGAGCTGTTTGTCCTGCATGTCGGTGCCCGCCGGGCCGCACGCGACCTCGGAGATGTTGATGACGTCGGCACCCTTCTGCACGGCGGCAACCACCGCATAGGCCAGGGTGCGCACGTTCCCGTAGCTCGACGAGGCGATGTCCCCGGAGTCGGCGTCGGAGCTGTTGCTGTCCTTGGTGCCGTACGCCAACGACGTCTGGCGGATGGCGATGATCTCGGCTTCCGGGGCCACACCTGCGAAACCGTCACTTGGGCTGGGCTTTCCGGCGATGATGCCGGCAACCATGGTGCCGTGACCGTCGCAGTCGGTGAGGCCGCCACCGTTGCTGACGAAATCGCCTCCACCGGTGACCTTCTTGAACCGTTTCGACGGCTGGACCCCGGTGTCGATCACGGCCACCTTGACGCCGTTGCCCTTGCTGTAACGCCACGCAGCCTGAACGTCCATCAGTTGCTGTGCGGTGGACGGGTCACGGACATCGGCAGCACTCGAGGCAAAGGGTTTGCCGCAGAGTGCCTTCTGCTCCGTGGGCTCGGGCGGACCCGACGGCACCCGCAGAACGAGGTTCGACGGAGAGGCGGTCGGCGGTGTCACCGCCGCCGCGGGCGCGGCAGACGCCCACAGCGCGGCGCAGACGACAGCGACCGCACCGGCCCGCACGAGACGCATCAGCGGTTGCGGACCATGGAGTAGACGTCCATGACCCAGAAGGTCAGCGGCGGGATGACGCCCACCAGGATGTACTCGAGGATCTCACCGGCGCGCTTCATCACCGGTGAGAATTCCTGTTGCGGAGCAACCACACCGGTGAACAGCGCCAGCACGACCAACGCGAGGACACAGCCGAAACCGATGTAGCCCCACATGACGTCGTCGCCGACCGCCAATCCGGCCATCAACAGGGTGAAGATGATCGCGCCCGCGGCCACCAGGATCGCGGTCTGGGCGACATCACTGTGAGCGCGTCCGCGTAGAGCGAGTACGACGGCGACGATGATCGCCAATGCGGTGGTCCGCCATTCGAAGCCGTCGAGCGGGTTCGCGGCCAGCAGGGCGCCGATACTCGCCAGCACCGCGGTGCCCAGAACGATCCCGGTCAGGTACTGGTTGGCCGTGTAGGCGCGACGTTCGAGTGCGCCCGCCGACGGGAGCGCCATGGCACCGATCGCACCGATGCCTTCGATACTCGGACGCACCTCGGCGTCGATCGGGTCGATCGGGCCTCCCGACGTCGGCACCGGCGGGAGCGGCAGTCGCGCCAGGCCGATCGTGAATCGCGGCGCGAGCAGGACGCACAGGATCGCGATGGCGGCCATCGCGGCGCCGACCTTGGCGACGTCCGAACCGAAAAGGGTGATCTCGCCCGCGGCGATCAGACCACCGATCGATGCGAAAAGGATTGCGCTGTGCATCATCGGCCCCACCGCGGTCACGCGGTACACGATCACCGCGGTGACAAGTGATGCAGCACAACCGAAGGTGAGGTGCGGCGCGCCGAACGCATGTGGGGTCAACAGCATCGCGCCGGCGAACACGAGGGGTTGCGCGCAGAAGGACAGTACGGTGGCGCTGCCCTCGTCGCGGTAATACCGCATGACGATGGTCGCGGCGACGACGAAAGCGACGGCCAACGCGACGCTCGCCGCACCGGCGATCCAGTTGTCCGACTGCCACCGCGAGGCCAGCAAGATCAACGCCGCGGCGATGCTGCCGACCATGGCGACGACGTAGCCCATGATCCGCGCCGAACGTGGCGACCAACTCGTGAACCGAGATTCGTTCAAACGACCGACAGCGTCGATGACATCGTCGAAAAGCGCTGGTGTCTCACGAGAGACGACGGACTTGAGGATGAGCAGGTCCCCATCGAGGATCTGGGCCTCGTTCAGGGTGCGATGCGACTCGATCGGATCCTGGCCGACCTTGCTCAGCGTCCAGTGCTCACGCTTCTCGTCGTCGGAAGGATTGTCCTTGTGGCGCCGTGGATTTCGCGACTCGATCAGCGTCACGAGATCTGGGAGCAAAGCGGCCACGGGGATCGACGACGGCAGTGCGACGTCGACTTGGGTGTTGCCACCGAGAATCGAGATGCGCGTCAGGTCGGGCTCACCGGTGTGCGCCTCTTGATCGAGATCGGCGAGCGGGTCCTCGATCGTCATGGTCTCCTACATTCCCCCAGGTCACGTGTGTTTGGGGCAGCAAACCAGAGCCCCGTCGTTTAGGCAATCTACCGGATTCTCGATAGCATCCCGGACAGTGGTGTGAGGCACCGTCCCGGGAATCGGTGCGTGAGGGGGAGCATTGGCGACCACGGGCTTTGTGCGGAAGCCGCGGATTTCTCCGCCGCGGGCGCCGGGCGGCGAGGTGGCGGTGCAGCCTCCACCGGACGTCCCCCGCGTGATCCCGGGCAGCATCATGATGAAGATGCTGCCGATCGTGATGATCCTCGCGGTGATCGGCATGGTGGCCGTGATGTTCACCGTCGGTGGACGGTCGATGCTGACCAATCCGATGATGCTGATGTTCCCGATGATCATGGTGATGTCGACGGTCGGCATGTTCATGGGTGGCGGCAGGCAGGGCGGTAAGAAGGCCGCCGAGCTCAACGAGGAACGCAAAGACTACTTCCGATATCTCGCCCAGCTGCGCGAGGACGTGCAGGCCACGGGCAAGACCCAGCGTCAGGCTCTCGAGTGGAGCCATCCCGAACCGAAGGCACTGCAGGGTGTGGTGGGCAGTCGCCGCATGTGGGAGCGCCGCCCCGGCGACCACGACTTCGGCCACGTTCGCGTCGGCGTCGGCAGCCAGCGACTCGCTTCCCGGCTGATGCCGCCCGAGACCGGACCCCTCGAAGACCTCGAACCCGTCTCCACCGTCGCGCTGCGACGCTTCGTCCGCACCTACTCGGTGGTACATCGCCTGCCGACCGCGGTGTCGTTGCGTGGCTTCCCGGCCATCAGTATCGAAGGCATCCGGCAGGAGACCCGCGGGCTGTTGCGGTCCATGGTGATGGAACTGTGTGCATTCCACGGTCCCGACCACATGCGTGTCGTCATCGTGTGCGCCGACGCCGAGGCCGAGTCCTGGTCGTGGACCAAATGGCTGCCTCATGTGCACCACCCGACTCGTCGTGATGCGGTGGGTGCCGAACGTATGCTCTACGGTTCGGTCGCCGAAGCCGAGGAGGCTATTGCGTCCGACCTGCTCGATCGCGGTCGTTTCTCCCGCACCACGCCGCCGACGCCGGGGCGTATGCATTACGTCATCGTCGTCGATGACGGCTATGTCAACGGCGACGAGCGACTGATCAGCGACGCGGGCATGGACGGCGTCTCGATCCTCGATCTCACCGCGTCACCTGACGGGTTGGCCGCCCGCCGCGGACTGCAGCTCGTGGTGCACGACGGCACCATCGCCGCACGCAGCGCCGTCGGCGTGGAGACCTTCGCCGACATCGACACCGTGTCCGTGCCGGATGCGGAGGTCTTCGCCCGCGGCATGTCGCGTTTCCGCATCGCCACCGCGGCGCAGATCGTGAGCCTCGAACAAGACAGTTCGCCCAGCGACCCCGGTCTGATGGCGTTGTTGAAGATCCCGGATGCCAACCGCATCGATCCGAACGTCGTGTGGCGACCACGCACGCCGCGCGAACGCCTACGGGTGCCCATCGGCATCTCGCAGAACGGCAGCCCCGTCGAACTCGACATCAAGGAAGCCGCCGAGAACGGCATGGGCCCGCACGGTCTGTGTATCGGAGCGACGGGTTCGGGAAAATCCGAATTCTTGCGAACACTCGTGCTCTCGCTGATCACCACGCACTCCCCGGACGCGCTCAACCTGATCCTGGTCGACTTCAAGGGCGGCGCCACCTTCCTCGGCCTCGACTCGGCGCCGCACGTCGCGGCGACCATCACCAACCTCGAAGAGGAACTGGCGATGGTCGACCGTATGAAGGACGCGCTGTCGGGCGAGATGAACCGCCGCCAGGAACTGCTGCGGTCGGCAGGTAACTTCGCCAACGTCGGTGACTACGAGAAGGCCCGAGCGGCCGGTAAACCGCTCGATCCGTTGCCCGCACTGTTCATCGTCGTCGACGAGTTCTCCGAACTTCTCTCGCAGAAGCCGGATTTCGCCGAACTGTTCGTCGCGATCGGCCGTCTCGGACGATCGCTGCACATGCACCTGCTGCTCGCCTCGCAGCGATTGGAGGAGGGCAAGCTGCGCGGACTGGACAGCCACCTGTCCTACCGCATCGGTCTGAAGACGTTCTCGGCCAACGAATCCCGCACCGTCTTGGGTGTTCCGGACGCGTACCACCTGCCCAGCGTGCCCGGCTCGGGCTACCTGAAGTGCGACTCGGCCGATCCGGTCAGGTTCAACGCCAGCTACGTCTCCGGGCCCTACACCACCCCGGACACCGTCGAGACCACCGTGTCCGAGCAGCACGGGCAGAGCCACATGAAGATGTTCACCGCCGGGCGCGTGGCCATCGACTACGACGATCTGCCGCCCAAGAAGGTCGCCGCGCCCAGCGGTCTGCCGTCACTCGAGGAACTCGAGGCGCCGCTGCCGAGCGCGTCGGCCGTCGGCCCGACGTTGCTCGACGTGGTGGTGTCGCGCCTGGCCGGACATGGACGTGCGGCTCACGAGGTGTGGCTACCGCCGCTCAACGAGTCGCCAACCGTCGACATGCTGGTGCCTTACGCCGACTGGCGCGAAGGTGCCAATCACCTCGGCGACCTGCGGTTCCACATCGGTGTCGTCGACCGGCCGTACGATCAGCGGCGCGACGTTCTGATCCTCGATGTCGGGGGCGCGGCGGGCAACGTGTCGATCGTCGGTGGTCCGCAGTCGGGTAAGTCGAATGCGTTGCGCACGATGATCATGTCGGCGGCGGCAACGCATGTGCCCGAACAGGTGCAGTTCTACTGCCTCGACCTCGGCGGCGGCACCCTGGCCGGACTGTCGGAGCTTCCGCACGTCGGTACCGTCGCCACCCGATCCGACGCAGACGGCGTGCGCCGTACGGTCGCCGAACTCGCCACGCTCATGCGCGAGCGCGAAGATCGATTCCGTGAGTTCGGTATCGAGTCGATGCGCGATTTCCGCAAGCGCAAGGCGGCCCTCCTCACCAGCGAGTCCGGTTCGAGCCAGGACCCGATCGCACAGGATCCGTTCGGCGATGTGTTCTTGGTGATCGACGGCTGGGCGGCGTTCCGCTCGGACTTCGAACCCCTGGAAGCAACCGTGACCACGCTGATCAACCAGGGCCTGACTTACGGCATCCACGTCGTGCTGACGGCGTCGCGGTGGGGCGAGATCCGTCCGGCGATCAAGGATCTCATCGGCTCACGACTCGAGCTGCGCCTCGGTGACCCGATGGAATCGGACATGGCGCGCAAGGTCGCGGCACTCGTCCCACAGGGGCGACCGGGCCGCGGTATCTCGGCCGAGGCGTTGCACCTGCTGGTCGGCTTGCCCCGACTCGACGGCGACAGCGACACCGAGACACTGACCGAGGCGGTGGCGTGGTCGGTCGATCAGCTGCGACGGACCTACCCGGGGCGCGGCGCTCGACGGGTCCGCAAACTCAACCTGCAGCTCACTCGTGCCGAGATGCAGCAGCGCACACGGGAACTGGGCCTGCATCTCGGGCCGCAGAAGATCCCGATCGGTCTGGGCGAGAACGAATTGGCCCCGCTGGTTCTCGACTTCGACAGCCAGCCGCTGCTGTTCGCGTTCGCCGACAACGAGAGTGGCAAGACCACGTTGTTGCGGAACATCGCGATGAGCCTCATGGAGCAGGGCACCGGTGCGCAGAACAAGATCGTGTTGGTCGATTATCGACGCACGATGCTCGGTGCCGTCGAAGGCGATCACCTGGCCGGCTATGCGACGTCGGCTCAGGCGTTGGGTCCGATGATGAAGCAGCTGCACCAGTATTTCTCGAATCGGCTGCCCGGCCCCGACCTCACGCCGCAGCAGTTGCGCGACCGCAGCTGGTGGGAGGGCCCGAACGTGCACATCCTCGTCGACGACTACGACATGGTCGCGTCCGCGTCGTCGGGCAATCCGCTCAGCGTGCTGGGCGAACTGTTGCCTTCGGCCCGCGACATCGGCCTGCGTCTGGTGATCTGCCGCCGATCCGGCGGTGCGAGCCGTGCACTGTTCGATCCGGTGATCGGCAAACTCAAGGATCTGTCGTCGGACATCCTGCTGATGAGCGGCGACCGCGACGAAGGAAACATCGTCGGGCGTACCAAGATGCAGAAGCTGCCACCCGGCCGCGGCGAGTTCATCTCCCGCTCACGGGGCAGCGAGATGGTGCAGATCTGCCACCTGCCGCCGCTGTTCGAGTAAGCACTGAGCACAGACCTTCGCGAGAGCAACCAAAAATCCCGCGACAGCAACCTGGCATGGTTGCTGTCGCGGGATTTTCGGTTGCTCTCGCGAAAAGTGGGGAAAGCGCGAGGGGTGGTGCAGCGTGAGGGTCAGAGATTGCCGCCGGCGGCCCGGGGCGCATTCGTGGTGGTCGCCTCGCTGCCGGACATCTCGCGTCGGACGAAGTTCTCGACGTCGAACATGTTGCCCTGAGCCCGCTCGGCGATGGTGTGCAGAGTGGTCATCGTGGCGACTTCCTCGACCTGCTCGGAGAGGAACCACTGCAGGAACTGCTCACCGAGGTAGTCGCCCTCGTCACGCGCGGTGCGGGCCAGGTCGACGATCTGCTCGGTGACCGTCTTCTCATGGGTCAGTGCGAGCTCGATCGGATCGCGGAAGTCGTCGAAGGCCGTCTGCGGCGCGGCCACGCCGGGCAGGTCCACCGCGATGCCGCGATCGAGCAGGTGCCGCACGATCATCATCGCGTGGTTGCGTTCTTCCACGGCCTGCGCATAGAAGTACGAGGCCAGCCGGGGCATGTCGATCCCGTCGTAGTACACCGCGATGGCGATGTACTGCTGGGATGCGGCGAACTCGTTTCCGATCTGCGCATGCAGCAACTTGTGGAAGACGGATTCGTTGGTCATTTCCGGTGCGGTCGATGCGGTCATGGCCACATCGTAGGAGGCTCTGAGCAGGTATTTCATCCAAGTGTTGGCTAACTGAGTTGAGCCTCAACTTAATTCGGATTGCCTTTGCTCAGCGCCCGATGACGCCACCGGAACTCGAGATGAGATCGTCGGGAACCTTTGTGCCAGAACGAATATGGGAGAAGAATTCTTCGGTGTTGGCGCCCACTGACAGCGAGTCGCCGTCGTCGGTGTACTCGCTGCCGCCCGTGGGAGTGGTCGTTGTCACAGGATCGCCACGCAACGCGAAGGCCAGGCCGACCAGATTCCAGATGTGGTCGCTCTGATCGACGGTCACCGCGTCCACGGCACCGTTGGTGAACGGGATGATCCGGAACGGATTGGCGAGCACCGAGGGGCTCGTCGCCTTGGCCATCAAGGCGTTGAGGAACTTTCGTTGATTGACCACACGTTCGAGGTCGGCGTTCGGGAATGCGCGGGTCCGCACCAGGCCGAGGGCTTGGCGTCCGTTGAGGTCGTGACAACCCTTCGTCAGGCGTAACCCGGCCTTGGGGTCGTTGAGGGGCTGGTCGATGCAGATGGTGACGCCACCGACGGCATCGACGACGCGGTCGAAACCGCCGAAACCGATCTCGGCGTAATGATCGATCCGGACCTCGGTGAGCTGCTCGACGGTCTGGGCGAGCAACTGCGGGCCGCCGAAGTTGAACGCCGCGTTGATCTTGTGCGACCCCTGCCCGGGGATCGGAACGTACAGATCGCGGGGGATGCTGATGATCATCGCCCGGCCGCTCGGCGGCTTGTGCACCATCATGATCGTGTCGGTGCGTGAGCCGTCGCTGTCGCCGGTGGACAACTGGGCGCGCTGTTCGTCGCTCAGGTCCGCGCGCGAATCGGTTCCGACGATGAGCCAGTTGGTGCCCGGCGTGTCGGCCGGGCGGCCTGCGTAGGAGACCAGTGCGTCGGTGCGGTGCAGTTTGCTGTCGTAATAGAACAGCAAGCCGACCGATCCGACGACGAGCACCAGCAAGATCACCAGGATCAGCCGGCCGATGCGGAGCTTGCGACGTCGCTTGCGGGGTGGGGGAGGGGTCGTCGACGCACGTGTTCCGCCGCGGCGCCCGGGGGGCGAATCTCCGCCACCCCGTGGCCGTGGCGGCGGCGGTGCATCGGACCGGCGCGACGAACCGGGGATCGGCTCGGGCTTCTGCGTGGGTGCGTAGCCGGCAGCACCACGCGATTGCGGTGTGCCCTGCTGCCCGGGTCGCGGTGGGGCCGGCGGGGGCCCGGCGGGCGCGCCCGTGTTCGACCAGGCTCGTGGCGGTTGATAGGCGGGATCGGGACGTTGTCCGTCGCGCAGATGCGCGGTGGGCTCGGGGCCGGGAGCGGGCGCAGGCCGACGGGGCGTGAATCGGCGCGTCGGTCCGCCCTCGGGTGCAGGTGCGCGACCCGGCGGAGGCACCCGCCGCGTGCGGTCGCCGGAGCGCGGCGCGGGCCCGGGCTGGGGTCCGCGCCGGTGCATCATCGGCGGCTCGGGCTCGTTCATCTCCCCCAATGTACGCACCGCCGAACGACATCCCGCCCGTCCGAACGGTCACGAGTGCGCATCCACACACGCCGACAATCAATAGTGTGACAGTGAATGTTGACACATAGAGACGGTCGTCATAGTGTCGGAGATCACAGGACATCCAGTTCGGAGGTCGTCGATGAGCGTGACAGCACAGACCGGACAGCGTGACGGTACCGACCGCCGCGCGGGCGCCGACGATGGTCGCGAAGCGATCGCCCGCAGGCTCATCACCGGATCGGTGAAACGGTCGTACGAGCCGATCGTCGACCTCGACTGGGACAGCGCTCCGGTCCCGGGGCGCTACTTCCTCCCGCCGGGCGCGCTGTCGCTCGTCGGCACCGAACTCTGGAACCAGATGACGGTCGAGCAGCGCATCGAACTGTCCCGACAGGAGATGGCGAACATCCTCTCTGTCGGGATCTGGTTCGAAAACCTGTTGAATCGGACGCTGTTGGCGCGTCTGATGAGTGCCGACCCCGCCGCGGCCGCCACCCACTACGCGCTCACCGAGATGGGTGACGAATGCCGGCACATGGTGATGTTCGGTCGTGCGATCGAATGGTCGGGAGCCCGGCCGTACCGCATGGTGCTCGCCGATCGCATCGTGATGACGCTCCTCCCACATGTGCTGCGGGGCAGCCTGCTGTGGGTCGCGGCACTGATCGGTGAGGAGATCTTCGACGCTCTCCAGCGCGAGATGCTCGAGGACCCGGAACTCCAACCGCTGATCTCTCGACTCATGCAGGTCCATGTGGCCGAGGAGGCCAGGCACATCGGCTTCGCCCGCGACGGCATCATGCGCCGCAAGCCGATTCGCGGTCGGTGGGAGACGTTCGTCGCCGGGCATGGTCATGCGCTCGCCGGGGTGATGTTGCGACGGTTGTTCACCAATCCGGCGATGTACCGCCGTGCGGGTCTCGACGGTCGCGCCACGGCGCGCAGCGCGCGGGCGAATCCGCACTTCCAGGATGCGCAGGTGCGCGGATTCGCCTCCCTCGCTGCGTTTCTGGAGGAGGCCGGCCTGATGAGTCGCGTGGCCCGCTACGGGTGGCGCCGCGGCGGATTCCTGCGGTAGTCGTCGATGACGACCGTTGCGATCCGTGGCACCGGCCCGCTCGCGAATGCGTTGCGGGACCGGCTCGAACGCTCCCCGTTGTCGATCACGATGGTGGAGCGCGAACCGGCGAATCTGGTCGTGCGAGAAGGAGCCGCGCCGCCGGACAGCCATCTGGGATTGACGTCGGCCGACGAGCCCGGTGTGTTCTACCTCGACGACCCGCTCGCCGTCGGCTACCTGGTCGCGCTCGCCGAACATCACGAGGTGTCGGGCGCCTCGACGGTGACCGTCCGGCGACCCATCCAGATCGAATGGGCGAGACGCGGTTCGCAACGATTGCGGCGCAGACGATTACGCAGATTCGATCCCGTCGACTACGACTGGGGAGGTCCGGAGTCGCTCGACGACGATGTCTTCGACGGCACCGTCCGACTGGACTCCGACGACGGTGACGAGGTCACCGCGCGGGTCCGTCTGGTCGGTCGCGTGGATCCGTTGGACGGTCGATACCACTGGGGCGGCACGGTGTTCGGCGCAGATGTGCGTTCCTGGAAGGAGTCTCGCGTCGGGCGGGTGACGGTGTCGGCGCACGGGCGCGAACCCGTCGATGCCCGACTGTCCGAGATCACGCCATCCGGTGACGTCCACATCGTGGGGGTGGGCCAGCCGCCGTACGAGCTGGACCCGCTCGTGGTGGACGCCAGGTCAACCGACCCAGCTCAGGTGATCGTGTAACAGCGCGTAGCCGACGAAGGCGACGATGTCCATCACCGAGTGCGCGACGACGAGTGGCCAGATCCGCGTCGTCACCTGGTAGTAGCGGCCGAACACGAGTCCCATCACCAGATTGCCCAGACCGGCGCCCACACCTTGGTAGAGGTGATAACCCCCGCGCAGCACCGCACTGGCCGCCAGCGAACCGTTCTCCGACGCGCCGAGTTGTCGGAGCCGGGTGATGAAGTAGGCGACCACGACGATCTCCTCGGCGGCCGCATTGCCGATCGAGATGAGGATGAGGATGGGCCAGCGCCACCAGATGCCGTCGGTCTCGGCGGGGACGAGGTGGGCGTTCATCCCGAGGGCGCGGGCGATCGCGACCAGTGCCAGGCCGGGCAGGCCGATCGCGGCGGCGAGCCCGAGCCCTACGGGCACATCACGCTTCGGCGCCCATCGCGCAAGCCCGACCAGACGGAGGGCGATACCGCTGCGCCACAACAGATAAACGCCGAGCGACCCGATCGCGAACAGTCGGATGGCGCTCATCAGCTGACGCGTGAAGTCGAGCCAGCCCAGATCGGAGCGGCTCGGATTGAGCGCGACCGTCGAGTTGCCGATGCCGCCCGACAGCTGTGCCTCGATCAGCGACAGGGCCGCGGACAGCGCGGAGAACAGGAACGTCAGGACCCCGACGATGACGAGTTCGATGATGATCCCGCGACGTTCGACAGGATCGGTGACGACGGCGATGCCGGGCGGCCGTGTCGGTGTGAGAAGGCTGAGACGGCGGCCGGTCATGCTCGACAGCCTACGAGCCGTTGGCGCCCGAGGTCAGTCGGGCAGGCTGTTCATGAACGGGCAGCCCGCGAGACCACGCAGCGCCAGCGAGAGCTCCCGGACATCGGCGACCGGGCGCGGGAACGGCAGCCGGACGTCGGAGTCTCCGGCCGGGCCCTCGATCCGGAATCGGATGCCGAACCGGTCCAGGCCGAGCGGTCGTACCCGACCGTTGCGGAGTTCGCGGGGCAGCTTGCGCGCCAGTTGTCCGATGACGTCGGCATGGTCGGCGTCGAGGTGGGCGATCCAATCGCCCTCGTACTCCCAGAACGGGTCCGGTTCGGCGCCGGCCAGATCGGGTGCGGTCACCGCCGCCGCCCCGGAGGAGGTCGCGATGACCGCGCTGTCGATCTGCAGGCGCAGCATCGACGAACCGTGCCCGAGGTCGAGCAAACCGTCGTCGGGGTGCTCGGTGGCGATCTCCACCGCCAGGTCGCGCTCGAGGTTGCCCGGAACCGCGTGCAGGTTGCCGTTGAGCCAGATCAGGGAGCGGACCCGCTCGCGCAGGTCGATGGGCGCACAGTCGGTGACCTCGATCATCGCCTGCAGCCCGTCGGGGCTGTCGGCGGTCAACACCATCGCGTCGCTGTCGGTCGGCACCAGCACGAAGGCCTGTGACTCGAACAGATGGACCACGTTCACCGAGGTCGTTTCGGTACCCTCGATCGCGAGGGTTGCGGCGGCCACGCGGCGGCACGCGGTCTGGATCAGTTCGGCATCCGACGGGCGGGCGGTGACTGCGTGGGTCATGCGGTCCCTCGCTTTCTGCTCATGTAGGTAACCCTAACCTAAGTCTTACGTGGCACGTGTGCCACCCGTCAATGCTTCTGTTCATTCGGACGCCAACCGCGTTCGGCGGGACGGGCCCTCCGATTGCCCTAGGATCTTGTCGTGACCGTGTTCGCATACTTCGGACCGTCGGGCACCTTCACCGAGATGGCGCTCGATCAGTACCTCGCGTCTTCGTCGTCGGCAGCGCTGCCGGTCGACGGCGATACCCACAAGATCGCGGCCAACAGTCCGGCCGCCACGATCGCCATGGTGCGTTCCGGGGCCGCCGACTACGGTTGTGTGCCCGTGGAGAGCTCGGTGGAGGGCTCGGTACCCGCCACCGCCGACGCCTTGGTCCCGCCCGGTGACGACACCGCTGGCAGGGTGCAGGTGTTCGGCGAGGTGGTCCTCGACATCGCCTTCACGATCGCCGCACGTGAGCCGCTGGCGGCGTCGGAGGTGCGTACCGTCGCCGCCTACCCGGTGGCGGCTGCGCAGGTTCGTGAGTCGGTCGAGAAACTCTATCCACAAGCGCAATTCGTGACCGCATCGTCGAACTCGGCTGCGGCACAGGACGTTCTGGAGGGCCGGGCCGATGTCGCGGTGACCACGAGACTGGCGGTGGATCTGGTGGGGCTGAGCGTGCTCGCCGACGGGGTCGCCGACGCCGACGACGCCGCGACCCGTTTCCTGGTGCTCGGTCGTCCGGCGCCACCCGCTCCCCGGACCGGCGCCGACCGGACGTCGGTCATCCTCGATCTGCCCAATGTGCCCGGCTCGCTGATGGCCGCGATGAACGAGTTCGCCTCTCGCGGAATCGACTTGAACAGGATCGAATCCCGGCCACGACGGGGCGTGCGGGGCTCGTACCGGTTCTTCCTCGATGCCGTGGGGCACATCGACGACGATGCCGTCGGTGAGGCGCTGCGTGCCCTGTACCGGCGTTGCGAACGCGTGGTGTTCCTCGGTTCGTGGCCTGCGGGCCGAACATCTGGGTCGATGCCGCCGGATACCTCGGACAGCGTGTCGTGGTTCGACGGTCTCCGGCAGGGGGCGCCCTGATGGCCCGATTGCATCTGGTGCGTCACGGCGAGACGACGTCCAATGTGATGCGGCGACTCGACACTGCCCTACCCGGCGCGGACCTCACCGATTTCGGTGTGCGCCAGGGGGTTCGGTTCGCGTTGGAGCATCAGCCGGAAGAGCCGGTCGTGCTGGTGAGTTCGGCGGCCCGGCGTGCCCGACAGACCGCCGAGATGATCTCGTCGGTGTGGGGAGTGCAACCCGACGTCGCCGACGGGATTCACGAGGTCCAGGTCGGCGAGCTCGAGGATCGCACCGACGACGACGCGCATGGTGTGTTCAAGGACATCGTCGACCGTTGGCATCGCGGCGAACTCGAGGCACGCATCCCCGGCGGAGAATCGCTGGCCATGGTCTACCAGCGCTATCTGCCGGTGATCGACGATCTGGCCGGCCGCCATCTCATCGGTGACAACCAGCGTGACGTGTACGTGGTGAGCCACGGCGCGGCGATCCGGCTGATCGCCGCCAGGCTCGCCGGTGTGGATCCGACGTTCGCCGCGAGCACCCATCTGAAGAACACCGGCAGCATCGAGTTGGAGTACGTCGATGGGCTGTGGGTTTGTCGGCGCTGGGGCGCCGAGACCGGCCCGTTCGGAACGACCGTCGACGAGCCGCTGGTCACCGACCCGATGGGCTGATCGGGCGGAGGTCAGCCCCAACCGTTGGCGTGCAGCCAGTCGTCACTGATGCCGAAGTGATGGGCGATCTCGTGGATGACCGTCACCGCGACCTCGTGCACCACCTGGTCGCGTGTGTGGCACATCGCCAGGATCGGGTCGCGATAGATGGTGATGGTGTCGGGCAGGAAACCGCCGTACTCGTGGTCGCGCATGGTGAGCGCGACACCGTGGTAGAGCCCGAGGATGTTCGGTTCCTCTGGATGATGTGGTTCGACGAGGATGACCACATTGGACATGTTGTCGGTCAGCTCGGACGGGATGGTGTCGAGTGCATCGGACACCAGCCCGTCGAACTCGTCGTCGGACATGCGGACGGCCATCGGATCAGCCGGCCGGAGCCGGCTCTTCCTGCGGGTTCGGGACCACGCCCGGGGGCAGCGGCACCGGCGTCGGCAGAGCCCGGCCCGGAGGTGCGGCAGGCGGCGGCACCGGTAGCTTGCCGTTGATGAGCAGCGTCGAACGCGCGTCGCCGACGAGCGTCGCGAACCCGCCGCCGTCGGGTAGACCCAGGTAACAGACCGCGGTGCGGCTACCGGCCAGCCAACTAGGCTCCGACAGCACCGACCACTGCACGTTCAACGTGGTGGCATCCAGCTTCTGTTTGCCGCCGACGAAACGGTCCGCCTGGACGGGACAGATCGACTGCAGATAGTTGTTCTGCGCGGCGACACCGGGCCACGGCTTGCCCGAGAGTCGGTCACCGAACTTGTGGGACAGGTCGACGGTGCCGGTGGTCTGGAAGGCGTGCGCCTCGGTGCAGTTCACGGGCATGCCGGTCGGTTTCTTGGTGGCGGGATCGATGCCGATACACGTACCCGGATCCCAGTGGAACGACTGGTCCTGATCGGCGACGCGACCGGTGAACTGGTCGGCCTCCCCATCCTTACCCGTCTGTTGCAGTCCGCAGCGGAGCTCGCGGGCGCCCTTTTCCCATTGGGCCTGGGAGGGATACATCATCCCGACGGAGAAACGGCCCTGCGGGTCCAGTCGTCCGTCGAGGTACTGGTCGACGATCACCGCGCACTGTTCGTCGCGGATGGCCCCGAAACGTTCCGGTCCGGGCCATACCGCGGACTCGCCGAACTCCGAGCCGGGCAGGACGGCGGTGTCCAGGGGGCCGGCCACCTCGAAACGATGTTTCTGGTCGCAGGTCACCTTGTTCGGGTCACCTGGATTGCCTGCAGCCCAGTCCAGGCAGTCGCCGGTCACCGACTTGGTGAAGGCGTTCTCGGCGAGCCGTTCGTTCTCGCCGATGTCGGTCCCGCCGACGCTGCCGCTGTCGTTGAACACCCCGATGGCCAGGGCGACGGCCCCGGCCACGACCGCGCCGATCACGACCGCGGCCAACACCACACGCACGGGGTGGGCCAGGATCGAATGCACCCGGCTCTCCGAACCCTCGGCCGGACCCTCGGGCACGTCGTCATCGGGCACGCCGCCCGCGGGGGCCGCGGAATACGCCTGTGTGGGAGCGTCCTCGATCCGGTCGAACTGCTGGGTGTCGGTGTCGTCGGCGGAGGGCTGTTCGCCCGGCAGATCCGGTGCCGGCACCCAGAGATCGGTGGTGGTCTCCTCGGGGGTCGCGTCGTCGGTGACCTGCGGCTCGGCGTCACCAGGCTCGGCGGCGTCCGGCTCGGTGCCATCGGATGGCGGCGTCGCGCCGTCTGCGTCGTCGGTTGCCCCGCCCGGTTGGGCGCCCACGGTCTCGTCGTCGCTGCCGTCGGACGGCGTCAACCCGCCGGCATTCTCGGCGTCGCCATCGTCGGGGGTGGTGTCGTCGGCGTTCATCGGGATCCATCATGCCTGCTGTCGGGCACGCGCAGTACCGCGATGTCTCATCGTCGGTGCGGATATGTCGAACCGTCGGGCGCGATGTCGTGCGGACCCCGGTGATCGGACCGGGGCGGCGGGCCGGACTGTGGATCGACCCGAACGGCGACCGATCGCCGTCCAGTAGGGTTTCAACCGTGATCGACCTCAAGATTCTTCGCGAGAACCCCGACCTCGTGCGCGCGTCGCAGCGGACCCGCGGTGAGGACCCGGGCCTGGTCGACGTGCTGCTCGAAGCCGACGCCGCGCGACGGGCCGCCATCGTGGACGCCGACTCGCTGCGTTCCGAACAGAAGGCACTCGGCAAGCAGGTCGGCAAGGCGCAGGGTGACGAAAAGGCCGCGCTGCTCGCCAAGGGCAAGGAGTTGGCCGAGCAGGTGAAGGCTGCGGTGGCTCGACAGTCCGCTGCCGACGAGACCGCCGCCACCGCGCAGCGCGCGATCTCCAACCTCGTGCAGGAGGGGGCGCCCGCCGGCGGCGAGGACGACTACGTGGTCCTCGAACACGTCGGTGAGCCCCGGGCCATCGAGAATCCCAAGGACCATCTCGAACTCGGCGAATCGTTGGGGTTGATCGACATGGAGCGCGGGGCCAAGGTCTCCGGCTCGCGGTTCTACTTCCTCACCGGACAAGGAGCGCTGCTGCAACTCGGGCTGCTCAACATGGCCGCGCAGAAGGCGGTCGCCAACGGCTTCACCCTGATGGTGCCGCCGGTGCTCGTGCGTCCGGAGATCATGCAGGGCACCGGCTTCCTCGGTGCGCACGCCGACGAGATCTATCACCTGGAGTCCGACGACCTGTACCTCGTGGGCACCTCGGAGGTGCCGTTGGCCGGATATCACTCCGACGAGATCATCGACCTGTCGGCCGGACCCAAGCGCTATGCCGGATGGTCCAGTTGCTTCCGGCGTGAGGCGGGCAGTTACGGCAAGGACACCCGCGGCATCATCCGGGTGCACCAGTTCGACAAGGTCGAGGGCTTCATCTACTGCAAACCGGAGGATGCGCCAGCCGAACACCAGAAGCTGCTCGGCTGGGAGAAGGAGATGCTCGCGGCGATCGACGTGCCGTACCGGGTCATCGACGTCGCGGGCGGCGATCTCGGTTCGTCGGCGGCGCGCAAGTTCGATTGCGAGGCCTGGGTGCCCACGCAGAACACGTACCGGGAGCTGACCTCGACGTCGAATTGCACGACGTTCCAGGCCCGCAGACTCTCCATCCGCTATCGAGACGACGCCGGCAAGCCTCAGGTGGCCGCGACCCTCAACGGCACGCTCGCGACGACGCGGTGGCTGGTCGCGATCCTGGAGAACCATCAGCAACCGGATGGCACGGTGAAACTCCCGACCGAACTCGCGCGGTTCGTCGGCACCGAAGTGCTCGAGCCGAAATGATCCGGCGCTGATCCATGACCGCGGGGATCATCATCGCGGTGGTCGGTGCGTTCTCGTTCGCCGCTGCCGCTGTACTGCAGGCTCTCGGCGCCGAGAAGGTGGCGCAGCGGGCGGCCGTTCGCGAAGAGAGACGTCGATCGGCGAAGGCCCACCCGTCGCTGCGGTCCACCGCCGCGACGATGCTCACGGTGCCCTTCCTCATCGGGTTCGTGTTCGACATCGTCGGCTTCGTGGCGACGATCATGTCGGCGCGGCTGATCCCGCTGTTCTTGTCGCAGACGATCATCTCGGCGCGCCTGCTCGCGACCGCATTGTTGGCGATGGTGGTGCTGCACCTGTCGTTGACGATGCGTGACTGGATCGCGGGCACGGTGGTGGTGGCCTCGCTCGTCCTGCTCGCGGTGTCCGCGGGACGTGAGGGCGTGGAACGGGATACGTGGATGCACTGGGGAGTGCTGGTCGCAGGCCCGGTGCTGTTCGGACTCGGCATCGTCGTGATGCGCACAATGCACAAACACATCGCCGCGGCGACCGGGTTGATCGCCGGCACGATCTTCGGTGTCATGGCGATCGCCTCCCGACTCCTCGACGGTCTCGATCCGTTCGACCTGACCGCGCTGCTGACCGATCCGGCGCTCTACGGGTTGGTGATCAGCGGGATCGGCGGCTTCTATCTGTTCACCGTCGCCTTGCAGACAGGCTCGGTGAACGGTGCGGCCGCGGCGTTGGTGGTCGGGCAGACGGTTCTGCCGGGCGCAGTGGGCATCCTGTTCCTGGGGGACGTGACCCGGGCGGGATGGGGTCCGGCCGCGATCGTCGCGTTCGTGGCGGCCGTCGGGGGTGGCGTGGTGCTGGCGTCGTCGGGGGCGGTGACCGCCGTCGAACAGGCCGATCGCACCAACATGCCTGCCGGATACGGGCACCCGCCGCGCGAGTCGGATTCCTGATCAGTCGCCATCACTGCGAAGGTCGCCCGGTGGTACGGCCCCGCCACCGGAACGGAGCAGACGTGTGCCGCCACCGTTCCGGTGGCCCCCGACACCGGCACCGCCCGGCACGCCGGGCGACTATGTGAGAACAGAGAGTCCCACATTGGGGCGAAACTAGCACGGCCACCGGAGGTCGGCAACGCGTCGTCTGGTCGGACGACACAGCTTCCGGAAGGCCGCTCAGCGATCCGATCGACCGTCGGCCAACGCCAGGATGATGCGCACCAGCATCTCGACGACGACGTCCCGGTCCGGCCGGGGTTCGCTGCTCGCCCACAGGTGACCGGCCTCGGTCAGTGCTCCGATGAATGCCGCCGCCTCGTAGTCGAACCCGAACTCGGAGTCCGACAGATCGCCGAACTCGCTTGCCGCGGCCGAGAAGAACGCGGTCCACTGGGCGCGGGCACTGATGCGGTGGGCCTCCACGCGCGGGCTGATACCGCCGATCTCGACGAAGGCAATACGCATTCGTCGTGGGTCCACCGCGACCGAGTCGAAGAATGCTGCCACCGCCGGACGCGTCCGCGCCTCGATGGAGTCGCCGGTGGCCTCGGTGAATGCCTCCAGGACCCTGTCGCGGGCCTCGGCGTGTATCCGGTCATAGACCGCGATCAGCAGCTCTTCGCGGCCTTCGAACAGTTCGTAGAACTGTCGTCGGGACAGCCCCGCCGATGCGCAGATCGCCGACACCGTGCCGTGCGCATATCCACTGGTGCCGAAGACGTTCAGCCCGGCCTCCATGAACCGCTCGCGACGGTCGGCCTGGCGCTCGACCATCGAGCGGCCGCGGTAAGAACGCTGCGGCACAGGATGTTCCGGGTCGTGCGATTCAGTCGACGTGGCGAGCTCGCAGTTCGTGCCCCTTGGAGGTGAGGCAGCGGCCACTGGGGAGGTCCCACTGCCAACCGTGCAGGTTGCAGGTCAATCGATCGCCCTCGATGACGCCGAACTTGGACAGGTCGGCCTTCAGGTGCGGGCAGCGTCGCTGGATCTCCCACCCGTCTTTCTCGATGGATGCCGAATCGTCGTGAGCTTCGGCGAACCAGCCGTCCGCGTACGCGATTCGTTCATCGGTCAGGCATTTGAAGAAGGTGTACAGGTATTCGTTGTAGCCGCCGATCCGCCAGGTCGTGAACCGTGTGGACAGGAAGATGGTGTTCACCCAATCCGGTTCGTCGTCGCGCAGCACGGTGCGCACCAACTCGGTGGCGATGCGGAAACCGTAGCGGTACTTGCCTTCTCCCTCCTTCGGCTCGCGCACGATGCGATTCGGGAAGTCGATGACGACGGTCTCGGTGGCGTCGGTGGTCGGGCCGCCACCGGGTGTCAGCACGAGCCCGACCGGGTAGCCGATGCCATCGCAGATGAGGTCGGACTGCGCCATGATCGGCTCGAACAGTTCACGGATCGCGCCGATCAGCGGTTCGCCCTCGGCAGGTGCCCAGCCGGCCTTCTCCGCGGCGATGACCGGCGCGAACTTCTCCCGCATCCGCTCGAGATAAGTCTGTTTGTTCTCCCCGAAGACATCGTGGGGCGGGTACGGATGACTGATCTCGTTGAGCGCGGAGCCGGTGAAATCCGCGACCGAACCGGACACCATCATCAAGCCGCGGTGACGTTGCCCGTCGTCGGTGCCGTGGATGCGCATCTGCTCCAGAAACGTCTCCTGATCCGGGAAGATCGACGTCACGTCGCCGGGTCGCTCGTTCTCGGGCGATTCGATCCCGGAGCCGAAGTCGTTGAGCGAGAAGAGGTCCTCGTCGAGGAACATCGGCGGTCCGGCGGACGGGACGACCCAGGTCGCGCCGACCTGCTCGATGTAGGACCGCGCCCGGTCCATGCCGCGCTGTCGCTTCTGGGCGGCGAAGTTCGCCTTCGACTTGCGGGGGATGTCGTAGACCATCGGATACCAGATCGCGCCCGAGTACTGCAGCAGGTGCACGTCGACGTGCCCGAACGCCTCGCCGACGACGTCGAGGTCGATGGGTCGCGCATCGTTCATGTTGAACACGGTGGTCTGACCGTCGGACACGATGAGGCCGCTGTCGCCGATCGGTCCGTCGGCGGGTGCGCGCAACGCGATGATCATCACGTCGAGCGAGCCCTTCTCGCCGCTGATCGTGGTCTTCACCGAGTCCTCGGTCTCCACGAAGCGATGAAATCCGAGCTCCTCGAGTTCGCGTCGCAGATCCGGCACGGGGTAGTCGGGGAGGAGGACGGTCGCGTCCTTGTTGATGTTCTCCCGCAGGTTCTTCTCGTCGAAGTGATCGCGGTGCAGATGGGACACGTACAGGTAGTCGCAGTCGCCGAGGTGTTTCCAGTCCAGCTCCGAGTTGTCCGGGAACGGCACCCACGACCCGAAGTAGGCGGGATTGACCCACGGATCGCAGAGTATGGAACCGGCATTCGTCTGGATGTGGAAGCCGGCGTGTCCGACGCTGGTGATCTGCACGGATGGGCCTTTCATGGGTGTGCGCGCGGGGGCGCGCGGTGGAGCTCTCGGTGTACCAATCTATCGACCGGGCGCCGACGGTGTCGTGGGCCGTCCGGCCCCTCGGGGCGAGTCGTCGCGTCGGTGGTCAACAGCCGAGCCGCGCGAGCCAGGAATCCACCTGCGCCTGCCCGGACAGGCGGACGATCGGTTCGCCATCGTCGATCCGACGCGTGCGGTTCCCGATCACCGGGTACTGCACCCAGGCCCAGCGGATGATGTTCTCGTGTGGGTCGAGCCGCAGCCAGGTCGACGGACGCTCCCGGTTGCCGTGCCAGAGTACTTCGCGGCGCACAACTCCTCGATCCGGTGGCGACGCGGCTGCCGCGGGCTCGATTGGGACATCCGACCAGTGTGGCACCTGGATGCCTCGTGACGAGGGTCGTCGGGGTGTGGGGACCGTCGCTAAGCTCGACCCATGGAACCCGTCTATTCGACCGTCATCACCGCCGCGCGTCTGCTGTGGCTGGCCGAAGGCCTGAAGTTCAAGGTGTCGGGGGTGGAGCACGTACCCGCGACCGGACCGGGTGTCGTGGCGTTCAATCACACCGGCTACCTGGACTTCACTTATGCAGGTATCCCCGCGTTCCTGCAGGGTCGCCGCAAGGTGCGGTTCATGGCGAAGAAAGAGGTCTTCGACAACAAGGTCTCCGGACCCATCATGCGATCGCTCAAACACATCCCAGTGGATCGGGCCGACGGCGCGGCGAGCTATCACGCGGCCGTCGACTATCTGAAACGCGGCGAGTTGGTGGGTGTGTACCCGGAGGCGACGATCAGCCGGAGTTTCGAGCTCAAGGAGTTCAAGTCGGGTGCGGCGCGGATGGCGCTGGAGGCGAACGCGCCGATCATCCCGACCGTCATGTGGGGCGCACAACGGGTGTGGACCAAGGGGCATCCGAAACAGCTCGGCCGGACCGGCTACAAGATCATGATCGGGGTGGCCGAACCGATCGAGCCCGTCGGCGATGCCGAGACGATCACCGCGCAGCTGCACAAGGTGATGAGTGAGAAACTGCTCGAACTCCAGGACGCCTACGGTGAGCACCCGGCCGGTGAGTTCTGGGTGCCCGCGCGGCTGGGTGGCTCGGCCCCGACACTGGAGGAAGCCAACCAGCTCGACGCCGAGGAACATGCGGCGCGGGTGGCGAGACGAGCGGCCGAGCGCGCCGAGCACGACGAAAGCGCCGGATAGGGTCGTCGCATGGAACCGGTTTTCCGGACGCTGGAGATCATCGCGAACGGGCTCGTGCGTGCCCAGGGACTGGATCTACGCTTTTCGGGCATCGAGAACATCCCGCAGAGCGGCGGTGCCGTGCTGACCGTCAACCACACCGGGTACGTCGACTTCATCCCGGCGGCGCTCGGCGTCTACCGGGCCGGTCGTCGGACCCGGTTCATGATCAAGTCCGAGGTCATGGACATCGGGATCATGCGGTTTCTCGTCACGCACACCGGGACCGTGCCGGTGGACAGGTCGAAGGGGGCGGAGGCCTACCGGGCGGCCGTGGACGGTCTGCGGGGTGGTGAGATCGTCGCCGTGTACCCGGAGGCGACCATCAGCCGCAGTTTCGAGTTGAAGGAATTCAAGACCGGTGCGGTGCGCATGGCCTCGGAGGCGGGGGTGCCCATCGTCCCGGCCGTCGTGTGGGGCGCACAGCGGCAGTGGACGAAGACCAAGACGGGACGACGCAACATGGGGCGCAGCCACCTGCCGGTGGAGGTTCGTTTCGGTGTGCCGACATCGGTGCGGGCCGACGAGACACCGGAGCAGGCGACCGCACGTCTGCACGACACCATGAATGCGCTCCTGCACGCCGCCCAGGACGCCTACGGTCCGCATCCGGCGGGAGAGTTCTGGGTGCCGTCGCGTCTCGGGGGATCGGCGCCGACACCGGAGGAAGCACACGTGATCGAGGATGCCGAAGCGGCCGCGAAGGCGGCGGCACGGGCCCAGAAGGCGCAGGGCGACAAGTGACCGACAGCGGAGCAGCCAATCCGATCCCCGAGTCGCCACGACCGGGTCCGCCGACCCTGATCGCCACCGACGTCGACGGCACCCTCATCGACGACGAGAATCGGGTGTCCAAACGCACCGTCGCCGTCCTCGAGAACGCCATTGCCGAGGGCGTCGAGTTCGTGCTCGCCACCGGCCGTCCGCCACGGTGGATCGGCGAGATCGCCGAGCAACTCCATGATTCGTCGGCTCGTGTCCGATATGCGGTGTGCGCCAACGGCGCCATCGTCTACGACGTCGAGCACGACCGAGTGCTGTCGGCTGCCACCTTGCAGCCGGAGACACTCGAGAAACTCGTGGAGCGGGTGTATCGGGAGATCCCCGATTGCGGGATCGCCGCCGAACGGGCCGGCCGGTCGGCCTACGACGCGGCCACCCCGCCGTTCGTCGCCACCTCGGGGTACCGGCACGCCTGGCTGAACCCCGATCACGTCGAGGTCGGCGACGACGAGGTGTTTGCCGAGCCTGCGGTGAAAATCCTTGTCCGGCAACCGGAGATGCGCAGTGATGCGATGGCGGCGCGGTTACGCGAGGCGGTCGCCGGGCTTGCCGAGATCACCTTCTCCACCGACAACGGACTGATCGAACTGTCGGTGCCCGACACACACAAGGCTTCTGGTCTGCGTGCGTTGATCCGTGATGCCGGGTTGGTGGGGACATCGACGGTCGCGTTCGGGGACATGCCGAACGACGTCGAGATGCTCACCTGGGCTCATCATGGTGTCGCGATGTCGCACGGTCATCCGGCTGCGCTCGCCGCCGCCGACGAGATCACCGTCGGCAACAACGACCACGGTGTCGCGCGGGTACTCGAACGCTGGTTCGGGTAGCCGACCGGTTGCGACGATTCGATCTCACTGGGTGCATTGGTTCCCCGGACCGCCGTCGGCTCCTACCGTGCGGGAATGACCGCATCAGAAGACACCATCAGATCCGCGTCGGCTCGTGACGAGTTCGGCCCCGACGCCCAGAGCAACACGATCGACGTGCTCGACTCGACCCTGCATTGGGTGGAGCACGGCGACGGCGATCCCGTGGTGTTCCTCCACGGCAATCCGACCAGTTCCTACCTGTGGCGCAAGGTGTTTGCCGGGTTGCACGGCAGGGGACGCCTGCTGGCGCTCGACCTGATCGGCTTCGGCGAGTCCGGGAAACCCGACATCGACTATTCGCTCGAGGACCATCAGCGCTACGTCGACGCGTGGTTCGATGCGTTGGACCTGCGGGACGTGACGTTGGTGCTGCAGGATTACGGCGCGGCATTCGGCGTGACCTGGGCGCGGCGCCATTCCGACCGTGTGAAGGCCGTCGTGCTCGCCGAACCCGTCATCCGGCCGATCGCGTCGGCCGATCTGCCGTCTGACTTCGTCGGGTTGCGCGCCCAGGTCCTCGAACCCGGTGTCGGCGAGCAGATCATCCTGCAGGACAACAGATTCATCACCGAACTGCTTCCGGGTTCGGTCTTGGGTGGTCTCGACGAGGATGCTCGCGCCGCCTACGCCGAACCGTTCCCGACCCCGCGTTCACGCCGGCCGATCCTGGTGTTCCCCCGGTCGTTGCCGGTCGATGCGCAGCCACGCTCGACCGTCGACTTCCTTGCTCGTAACGAGCAGTGGCTGGCCGACTCCGAGGTGCCCAAGGTGCTGGTGACCTTTCGTCCGGGGTTTCTCGTGACCCCCGAGATCATCGAGTGGGCCCGGTCGACCATCAGGAATCTCGACGTCCGAGACGGCGGCGCCGGAGGGCATTTCGTCCAGGAGGATGCGCCGGACGCGATCGCCGCGGCCGTGATCGGGGTGCTCGACGGTTCCGGTTCACCTGACGGCGTCTGACGTCTCCCGGCGCAAGGACGCCCAGCCGGCGCCCCGCCCGATGCCGCGTGCGGTCAGGTGGGGCGCCACGGCTGTGACGAAATCCTCTGTACCGCCCGGATTGTGGGAGAACTTCACCACGAACCCGTCGCATGCCTCGTCGTCGATCCACTCGTTCAGCACGTCCGCGATGGTCGTGCCGGTCCCGACGAGGGACAGGTGTCCGCGGTTACCTGCGATCCGCTCGACGAGGTCACGCCACGTGGCGTCGGTGCCGAGGTCTGCCGCGATGTCGTTGAGAACGGCTGCACGACTGACTATTCCGTTGTGGTGCGGATCGAGTTCCACCCCACGTAGCGGTTCGTCCAGTCCGGCGGCGGGCACCTCGACTCCGTATGCGGCGAGCATCTGCCGCGCGACGTCGTCGACGATCAGCGAGTTGAGCTGCCGACGAAGCGCGAGTGCTCCGTGCCTGCTGTCGCCGATCGTGGTCAGAACACCAGGCAGTACTCGGATCTCGTCGGGGTCGCGACCCGACCGTTCGGCGCGTCGCCGGATGTCGGAGCGGAAGGCCGTAGCTGCAGCCTTGTCCGGTGTCGCGGTGAAGATCACCTGTGCGTGGCGCGCAGCAAACTCCCGGCCTGCATCCGAGGCGCCGGCCTGCGCGAGGACCGGCGCGCGGCCGACCTGGGACCAGCGAGCCGTGAGTTTCTCGACGACGCGTGCGGCTGACACGTAGCGGCGGTCATGTGGCTCGATTTCGACACCGATCGCATCGGCGGCGGCCGGGGCGCCCGCAGTGACGATGTTCCAACCGATTCGCCCGCCGGACAGGTCGTGCAGGGTGGCGAAGCCACGGTAGAGCTGATCGGGTGTGGCGAACACCGTGGAACCGGTGACCACGACGCCGATGTCGGGCACCGCGGTCAGAAGCGCCGCAGCCAGCGTGGTGGGCTCGAAGGGCCACCGCACCACGTGACGCACGATCGGGTCGTAGCCGACGAAGTCCGCGAAGAACACGGCGTCGAAGCCGCCGCCGGCGGCGATGCGGGTGCGCTCCACGTAGTAGTCGGGGTCCGCCAGGCGCTCGACCGCCGAGGACGGCAATCGCCAGGCACCCTCGTGATCACCACTGTGATGGAACTCGGCGAACAGGACAGGGGTCGGTGTCATGGCATTGCTCCGAGATCGCTTTCGGGACCGATGACAGGCACCACACCCTGCGGCCCGGCGCACACGTCCAGCGGGGTGTGCACACTGAAGTACGTCGTGTGGACGTCGACAGCTGTCACCCGATCGGTGTCCACGTGCAGTCCGACGGTTCGGTCGTTGACCACGGCGTCGGGTGCCCAGGAGACCAGCAGGGCCTCGACGATGTCGATCGCCTCGGCGCGGCGCGTTGCATTCGTGTCGTCAGGCCACCAGGCGATCCGGCCGTGGGAGATCTTGTCCAACGCGGCAAGTCGGCGTGCCACGAGATAGGGGTGCCAACGATCGATGGGGACGTGGACGCCGATCCGGATCGACGTGGTCGCTGTGGCCACCGCGCCGGCGATGACGAACGGATCGATGGTGGCTGCATCGTCGGCGCTCAGCAGGATCTCCCGTGTACCAGCGGCTTCCTCGGCGCGTGCCGCATCGATCATTTTCTGCACGCCGGACTCGGCATCGAGCGTGAACCATTGTGTGGCCGAGGCAGACCCGAGCGTGCTCACCGCCGGAACTCGCCGAGGTAACGTCCACCGTCGGCGATGAATTCCGAACCGGTGGAGAAGCGCGAATGCTCGGACAGCAGGAACACCACGAGTGCACTGATGTCCCGGGGCACGCCGGCCTCACGGATGACCTGGTTGGGTAGCACCGAGCTGTCGAGGCCGTCGATGAACGGTGTCACGATCCGTCCGGGATGAACCGAGTTGACGCGGATTGCCCACGGCCCCAGATCGAGTGCGGCCGACCGGGTCAGACCGCGCACCGCCCATTTGGACGTGACATAGGCGACGTGATCATGGATACCGAGGAGACCGGCCACCGACGAGATGTTGACGATGCTGCCCCCGCCGTTGTCGCGTATCGCGGGCGCGACCGCCGCGATACCCAACAGACTGCCCTCGACGTTCACCGCCTGCACCTGGCGGAACTCGTCGAGGGAGGTCTGCACGGCCGAGCCGGCACCGAAGATGCCCGCGTTGTTGACCAGGCCGCCGACCCGGCCGAAGTCCTCGGCCAGGTCGGTGATCCGTTGCCAGTCGGCGGGATCGGTGACGTCGAGAGCGACCGAGCGAGCCGAGTCACCCAGTGTCTCGGCGACCGAGGCGACGCCATCGACGTCCACGTCACCGAGCACCACGCGACCACCCGCCTCGACGATGGCCCGAGCGTGCTCGGCCCCCATGCCGCGCGCCGCACCCGAGACGATGACGACGCGATCGGCAAGAGTCTGTGGGGTGAACCCCATCTACAGCAATCCCAGTGCGAAGTTGCCCACATACGTGCGGACCGAGTCCGAGTTCGGCGGGTGGAAGGCTCCGGCACGCACATCGCGGTAGAGACGTTCGAGTTCGTTGCGCTTGTGTAGTGAACCCGCACCGGCGATCTCGAGGGCGAGGTCGGTGACCAGGCGCGCCGTACGAGTGCCGTTCTCCTTGGCCGCGAAGAGACGAAGCAGGGTGCGCTCGCCCAGATCCTCGCCCGCGCTGAGTGATTTCGTCAGATCGTCGAGTTGACCGCGGGTCCCCTCGAGGGCGAGTTCGGCCTCGGCGACGTGGTATTGGGTGAAGGGTTTGTTCGCCACCGATTCGCCGGAAAGGCTCAGAGCGCTGCGGGATTGGGCTGCGGCGACGGCAAGGTCGAGTGCTCGAGTGCCGACACCGAGATAGATGTTGCCGAGCAGGGGCAGTACCCAGGGAAAGATCCCGGCGACATAGCCGGTCGGCGGGGTCCCGAGGTCCACGACGCCGACCGTACGGTCGGCGGGGACGAAGACGTCCTCGAGGAGGGTGTCGTGGCTGGCGGTGGCCCGGACACCCAGCGTGTCCCAGGTCTCGACGGTGGACACCCCTTCGTCGCCCCGACGGATGAAGGTGTGCACGATCTTCGGATGGTCGGGGTCGGAGTTGTCGCGGGCGTGGACTCCGAGCCAATCCCACGCCGGCGACAACGACGTGAAGATCTTGTGCCCGCTGATGCGGTAGCCGCCCGCGACGGGCGTGGCGACGGTGGTGGAATCGTCGATGGCGACGTCGTTGCCCGGCTCCCCGTGACCGGCCGCGATGACCTTGCCGGCGACGACTTCGTCGGCGAGCCAGGCCAGATCTGTATTGCCTGCGTTGAGCTGATCGGCGAGCGGACCGGTCCAATAGAGATGCATGTTGATGCCGAGCGCAGTGGCGGGCGCGAATGCTGCCAGCCGCCGCTGCTCGAGATTGATCTGGTGAAGGCTCCGACCGAGCCCGCCGTGGGAGGTGGGTAGGGCGGCCCGAAGGTATCCGAGCTCCCTCAGCTCGGCCAGGTCCTCGGCGAAGAAGGCGTTGTCGCGGTCGTATCCGGCCGCGCGCTCGCGGAACCGTTCCAGCGTGTCCTCGTCGAGCAGGAACTGTGTGGGATGCAGTCCTGTGCTCTCGTCGGCGATTTCGGTCATAGTGATTCCTTTCGTGGTACCCGCGGTCATTCGCGCGGACGATGTGTGTGGTGAGAACCGAACAGGTGCACGCCGTGTTGGCGATCGCCGAGACGTCGTCGTTTCGCGCCGCGGCCAGTCGACTCGGTGTGAGTCAGTCCGCGTTGAGTGGGTCGGTCCGTCGCCTCGAAGACGAACTCGGCGTTGCATTGCTGCTCAGATCCCATGAGGGCACTACGCTCAGCCCGGCAGGCGCCGCTGCGCTGAGTGCGTTGCGCGCCGTGGGCGCTGCGGATCTGGAGTTGCGAAGCGCGCTGCAGAGCTTCGCCGCCGGACAGACCGTCGAACTGGTTCGGCTGGCCGCGGTCACCGCGGCGATCAACACGGTGCTCCCCGACTGCCTGAAGGAGTTCGTGGTGGATCCCGCGGTCGAGGTCCAGGTTCGGATCGGCGGGGCCGGCGATGTCATCGACAAGGTTCGCAACGCCGAGGCAGATCTGGGCGTGATCACGCTGGAACAGGGAGCCGAGCGGATCGCCGGCCTTCGGGTGCAGACGCTGCTGACGGCGGACATGGGGGTGGCCATGCCCGCCGATCACCCGCTGATGGGCCGATCGGAACTCCGGGTCGCCGATTTGGCCGGCGAGCGGGTCGTCAACTTCCGCGACGGCTACATGATGCACGGAGTGGCCGCCCGGTTGCTGGATCCGACCGAGGTCCGCGTCGTCTCGCACGTGGAGTCCACGCCGGATGCGGTGCGGCTCGTCGCCGCGGGGATGGGCGTCTGTCTGCTCCCGGAGTTCAGCGTGGCCGAACGCGACGGCGTCCGGTGGCGACGTCTCGGCGATGTCGACGAGCCGATCGAGTTGGCCCTGGTCACCGCGGTCGGGGGCAATCCGACGCCGCGTGTGCTGCGGCTGGCATCGCAGATCCGTCGGCACTCTCGGGTCCATCACAACGCCGCCTCCGCGAACACTGCGGTCCGCGTCACGGTGTAGTCGTCGATGGCGGCCCGCACGCCCTCACGCCCGCGGCCGGAATCCTTCACCCCGCCGAAGGGCGTGATGTCGGATCGGAACGTCGGGACATCTCCGATGACGACCTGCCCGACCTCGAGTTCGCGGATGGCCCGAAACGCAAGGCGGACATCGTGGGTGAACACCCCGACGCTCAATCCGAACCGCGATGCGTTGACCGCCTGCCACGCGTCGTCGAGGTGGTCGTACGGCAGTACCGACACGATCGGACCGAACACCTCGTCGGTGACGATGCGCGCGTCGGTAGGCGGCTCCACCAGGACGGTCGGCGGGATGTGCCGGCCCTCACCGGGTCCGCCGGTCGCCACGCGGGCGCCTGCGCGGACCGCTTCGTGGAGCCACGCGCGGATACGGTCGGCGGAGGCGACGTCGATGACCGGGCCGACGTCGGTGTTCGGATCCAGATCGTGTGCGGCGGTGACCAGCACGTCGGTGAACCGGGTCAGATGAGCCCGCGGCACGTAGACGCGTTGAGGTGACGTGCACGCTTGGCCCGCGTTGTAGAACGCGAATGTGGCGATCCGGTCGGCGGCCAGGCGCAGATCGCTGTCGTCGAGGTGATCGGGCGCGATGATCGCAGCGCCGTCACCACCCAGTTCTACGATGACCTGCTTGCGCGGCACCGCGTCGACGATGCGCCAGCCGACTGGGTCGGATCCGGTGAAGCTGATCACCGGAAGGCACGGGTGGGTGATGAGATCCCAGGTGCGGGAATGGTCGTCGGTCGGTGTCAACACGGTGACCACGTCGTCAGGGATCGCGGACCGTCGGACGGCTTCCGCGAGCGCCGACGCCGTACGAGGTGCCCGCGGACTCGGGACGACAATTGCGGAAGCGCCCGCAGCGATGGCCGGGGCCACCTTGTGGACGGCAAGGTGCAACGGAAAGTTGAACGGCGTCAACGCCAGGACCGGACCACGGGGGACGCGCACGGTGAGCGCCAGTCGACCGATTCCGGAGGGTTGTGCGTCCAAGCGCTGCGTATGGGGATGCACTGCGACCGCCTCGCGCGCCGCGAGTCGCACGATCGAGGCTGCGCGCTCGACTTCGATCGTCGCCCACATGGACGGCTTGCCGGTGTCGGCGTGGATATCGTCCGCGATCTCCCTTGCGGCACCAAGGATTTCGCCAGCCAACGAATCGAGCCAGCGGGCTCGGGTGCCGGAATCGGTGCGGCGGACGGCGGCGAATCCAGTGTGTGCGCGGTCGACGATCTCGTCGACCGCACGCACACCGGAGCTGAGCACGTTGGTCATCCGGCGTCGGATTCGGCAGGTTCGCCCACGTGATCGCCGTCGAAGATCTCCGGATCCGGTAGCAGCCCCAGAGCGAGGGAGATGCGATTGGTCGCGTTCAGGGCGGCGATGACCTGCACGGCCTCGAAGATGTCGGTGTCGGACAAGCCGAGTGTGCGCAGCCCGTCGATGTCGTCGTCGGCGACCTCGGCGGGTGTGGTGGTCACCGTGAGCGCGAGTTCGATCAGTTTGTGCTCACGTTCGGACAGCTCTGTCACCTCACGGTGATCGAGTGCGATCCGGTGGGCGAGCCACCCATCCTGGAGGAACTCACCCAACTCGTGTACGTGCAGTGCGTGACAGTATGAGCATCCGTTCCGCACCGAGACGACGGTCGCGAGGATCTCACGTTCGCGACGAGTGATCGACGTGGAAACTTCGGGTGCACCCTGCAGCAGCGGGAACAGGTACGCATTGAGGCGCTCGAAATGCCCTTCGTCGAGGGCGAACCCACGCAACCAGTTCGGTACGAAGCCGGATTGCTTCTCGGTGGCCTCGAAAAAGGCGGCCACCGACGGGGACAGCTGGTCGTCGGTGGGCACACGGAGCCGGGAGATCCGGGTGGGTGCGCCGGTGGTGACGGTCATGAACGTGACTCCTTGTCGCGCAGATCAGTTGAAGAACTGATCGTCGGGTCGGACCTGCAGGAAGATCGTGAACCTGTTCGCGGCCGCGAACGACGAGATCACGTGAACCGCTTCGAAGATCTCCTCGTCGCTCAGGCCGAGTTCGCGAAGCTCTGCGATGTCGGCGTCGTCGACATCTCCGGGCCGGACCGACAACTTGGCGGCGAAGCCTGCGAGGATGCGGTGGCGGGAGGAGAGCTCACGTACCTCGCGGTAGTCGATGGCGATCCGGGTCCCGAGCCTGTGGTCGCCGAGCGCCTCGCCCAGACTCCCCGCGTGGTTGAGGCGGCAGTAGGAGCAGCCGTTCTCGGCAGAGCTGACGGTGGCCAGGATCTCGCGATCGGCATAGGGCAGCAAGCCCGAGTTCGGGTCCAGCAGGGCGAGGAGATACGTGTTGAAACGTGCGGTGTGCGCGCCGCCCACCGAGATTGCGCGAACCCAGTTGGGGATGTAGCCGAGCTGACGTTCCAGGGCCGCGATCTGTTGGCGGAGTTCTGCGGGAAGTTCGTCCAACTCCGGCACTTCGAGTCGGGAGATGATTGTGGCAGAGGGAGATTCGAGCGTCTCGGTCATGAATTGCGCCTCGGGTCGTTGCGAATGGTCACCGTGGTGACATGCGGACCCGTCAGACGCTAGGGGCACGTGATCGGCTGGACCAGAGTAAGAACCTCACACGACGACAACTTGCGCTCGCGCTGTGATCGAGGGGTTCGGGAGGGGTGATCGGTATTCGTGATCACCGCGCCGAAGACGAGGACGGCGAGTCTCGGCCGGGACGGACTCGGCGACAGCCGGCAGTGGCCGAACGTCAGGTCCTCGCGACGATCAGGTCCTCACCGGTGGATGGGCGCAGACCGTCGGTGCGGTCGCCGAAATAGCGTTCGGCGAGTGCGGAACCTGGCACATGCCGGACATCGACGAACCCGGCGTCACGCGCCAGTGCGGTCATGTCCGTAGGGCTCCAGAAGCTCACGAACGGTGTGCCCTCTCGTTCGGCGCCGGTCTCGCTGGTCTTCAGGCCTGCTCGGTCCTCGGGGGCGATGGCGTCGACCGGGATCAGGAACGACAGTGCGAACGTCGATCCCGGCGCGAGCGCGGCGACCTGACGCACGGTGGCGGCGGTGGCCTCCCTGGTGAGGTAGTGGGTGACACCCGTCGAGACCACGACCGCGGGTTTGGTGGCGTCGAAGCCGTTGCGAGACAGTTCCTCCCACCAGTCTTCGTTTGCCTCGAAGTCAACAGGGACGAAATGCGGAAGTGCCGTGTGGCCGGATTCGATCAGGCGGGTACGTTTCCACGATTGGGGAGCCGGCTGGTCGACCTCGAATATCGATACTCGAGAGGAGATTTCGGGTCGGCGCTGGGCGAAGGTGTCCAGCCCGGCGCCGAGGATCACGTACTGGTCCACCCCGCGATCGATCTGTTCGAGCACGAGATCCTCGACGAAGCGTGCCCGGCCGACGATCGAGGCACGAAACCCGGCAGTCGTCTCGGGGTCCATGTCCGGTCGAGCTCGCCACGTGTCGTCTCCGCCGATGAGTTCGCGTCCGACCTCGTCGACGAACACATGGGGCGGAGCGTCGACCTCGACATGCAGCGCGCGCCACAGTGCGACCCGCTGTGCTGTGCTCTCCGGTCCGGTGTTCGACATAACTGTCAGTGTGCACCTCCCGCTCAGGGGGTACCTCGGTCTGACGGTCAGTCGATCCAGCGCGGTGCGGTGTCGACGTGCTCGGCGAACCGCGCGGCCCAGAGCCCGTCGAGTTCCGCGATGGTGCTCGGGTCGAGAGCGACGTCGCCGACCGCCATGTTCTCGATGAGATGCTTCTCGGCGCCGGTACCCGGGATGAGAAGCGTGTTGGGTGCGTGCTGCAACAGCCACGCGAGTCCGATCTGCGCGGGCGTGGCGTCGAGCCGGTGAGCGGCCGCCACCACCTCGGGTTGCTCGGTCACCTTCGGGAAGCCGGGGAAGCGGGAGCCGAGAGGGAAGAACGGCACCCAGGCGATGCCCTCCGCCCCGCACAGGTCCAGCATGTCCTCGAACTGGCGTGCGATGAGTCCGTATGCGTTCTGCACGCAGACGATGCCGGCGGGCAGCGCCCGGCGCAGGGTGTCGATGCCGATGGCGCTCAACCCGATTCCCCCGATCAGTCCTTCGTCGCGCATCGCGGTCATCTCGGCCAGCTGATCGTCGACGTCGACGACCTGATCGCCCTGCGCGCTGATGCCCGGTCCGACCTCGAGTCGGCGGAGATTGACGACGTCGAGGCGGTCGCGGCCCAGGCTGCGCAGGTTGTCTTCGACAGCGCTGCGGAGTTCACCCGGACGCTGAGCCGGGCGCAGCGGGATGGCGCCACCCGGATCGCTGACCGCGCCGACCTTGGTCACCACGACGGGGGCGTCGGTGGGGCGCACCGTCCGGCGGATGATCTCGTTGGCCGTGCTCTCGCCGTAGAAGTCCGCGGTGTCGATGTGGTCGACGCCGAGATCGACGGCCCGTCGCAGCAGCCGTTGCCCGGCGGGCAGGTCGTCGGCGAAGTGTTCGAGCGATGCCGCGCCGAAGCCGATACGTGCGACGGTGTGGCTGCCGAGGTCGAACGTGCCGCCCGGGGTGGCTTGTCGTTGTGCTGTCTCCGTCATGGTGAGCCCTCCTATACTGGAGAAGAATGAGCGGAGGCTCCTCCGCTTCACCGACTATACGGAGGACCCTCCACTTTGTCCAAGGGTGATTCGACGACCTCTCGGGCGCGTCCGCCCCGGGCCGACGCGGCGCGCAATCGCGCGGCTCTCATCGAGGCTGCCCGGGCCACGTTCACGACGACGGGCGAAGACGCGTCACTGGAGGGCATCGCACGGTCGGCCGGACTCGGGATCGGCACCCTCTACCGAAACTTCCCGACGCGCGAAGATCTGGTCGCCGCCGTCTACGCCACCGAACTCGACGCGGTCATCGAGGCTGCCGACGAATTCCGCACGACGGCGCCCGCCGACGTCTCCTTCCGTGCGTGGCTCGATCGTTACGCCGAGTTCGTCGCGGCCAAACGGGGAATGGCGGAGACACTCAGGGCCGGCGCGCTGACGACCACCGCGCAGACGGCGCGCACCCGTGACAGGGTCAACGACGCTGTCGGGACGTTCCTGCGAGCAGGCGCGCAATCCGGTCTGCTCCGAGATGACGTCACCGCCGACGATGTCACCACCGCGCTCGTGGGAGTGATGCTGGCCGTGCGTGATTCGGACGACGACGCCCAGCTGTCGAGGCTTCTCGACCTCCTCGTCGACGGTCTGCGTCCTCGTGCGGGCTCGTGAACGCAGACCGCCCTGCCGTCGTGTCACGGCAGGGCGGACGGCTCGCTGTCAGGCCGCGGGCGGTTGGGCAGGCGGCGGGGGCGCAGGGGATTCGGGCGCCGGAGATTCGGGTGCCGGGGCGGCCGTTCCGCCCACCATCGCGCGAATCGGGGTCAACGCGGCGTAGCCGTGCTGGCCGGGACAGGTGGTGCTGTTGTAGTCGCGGTGGCCGCTGATCGCCGGCAGGCTGGTCACCGCTCCGGCGGGAAACTTGCTGTCGGAGAAGGGCTCTGCCGTCAGTTGTGCCGGACCGGCCGGATTGACGCCCGCTTTTCCGAGTCGCCAGCGCAGGAATCGCGCCACCGAGGAGACCATCGGGGTGGTCGGTGCCACCTCGTCGAGGTTCCCGATCATCGACACCCCGACCGTGGACTTGTTGAATCCACCGGTGTGAGTGCCCTCGACGTTGCGGTCGAGCCCGCCGAAGGCTCCCTCGAAGATCTGACCGTACTTGTCCACCAGCACGTTGTAGCCGATGTCGCACCAGTTCAGGCTGCGTGCGTGATAGGCGTAGATGCCGCGGACGATCTCGATCGACTGTTGCGGTGTGTAGTCGTTGCTCCCGGCCGTGTGATGGACGATCGCGCCGCGCATCGTCGGGGAGTACGCGGGCGAGGAGCAGCGGATGGATTCGTCGGCGCCCCATTGGGCACGCGCGACCACCGACGGCCCGCCCAGCAGCGGCGTCAGCATGGACGAGCCGAGTGAGAGCAGTCCCTCCGGGCTGATCAATGTTGCCTTGAGCGCCGACAACGCTGTCGTTGCCAAAGTCTTCGCGAGTGATCCGGCCGAGCCGATGACGAGTTCGGCGAGCCCTCCGCCCGCCGGTTCGGCGGCCGGGATGGCGAGTCCGTTGTCGGTGACCGCCACCTGGACCTCGCGGGCATCGCCGACCCAGATCGGTTCGGTACCCATGGGGTGCTCGGGCGATGCGGGACGGCCGGAGTCGACCGGGTCCAGCTTCTGCCAGTTGCCCCAGGCTCCGTCGGCTTGCTTGGCGCGCAACAGCATCGACACGTCCAACGGGCGCTCCCAGGTGAAAGCGACCATCTTCAGGGGTTTGTCGCGAACCAGATGCTGCACGGCTGCTCCCACGGCTCGTTCGCCCATGCGAAGTGCTGCGTCGGGATCGATCTCGGGCAAGCGGACACCGGCCGCGGCGAGTCCGGACTCGGCGAGATCGAGCATCGCGGCCGGCGCCTGCGCCAACCCGATCTGGTCGATGGCCGTGGTGGGAACCGGTCGGTGGCGGTCGGTCGGGCGCGGCTCGGCACCTGTCATGACGACCGCGAAGGGGCTCGCCACCACCGCGGCGGCGATGGTGGCGAGAACGAGGGAGTGTCTGGGTCTTGCCCTGCGAAGGCGGACTCGGCGCATGGTTCGACATCGTGTCGTCGCCGCGGGGCCGGATCCACACCGCGCGCCGGGGCTGTGAAACTCGTGATGTGGTTGTTATCTCCTGGGGTTGTTGTTACATCCGAAAGTTCACTATCGTCACAACAGTCACATCAGTAACACCGGTGCGTGAAGGCCGGTTGCCCTGACAAAGCAACGGAAGGTCTGACCTTGGTCGCAACACGTCCACGGCATGCCCGGAAACGGAAGCTGTCCCTGGCGGCGGTCGGCTTGGCGCCACTGCTGCTCGCGGGTGGCATCGTCGCAGTCGCAGGCCAGAAGGTCACCACGCATTCGGTGATGCTCTCGGCTGGTTCTGAGGTGACGCTCATCGGTCACGGACTCGGACACGGTCGGGGAATGGGCCAATGGGGGGCGTACGGCTATGCCAAGAAGGGGTGGCCGGCTGCACAGATTTTGCGCCACTACTACGGCGGCACCACCGCGGGGAAGGTGGACAGGCCCGAGATCTCGGTGAGGTTGACTGGGAAGAACTCGGTGAATGTGCACGCGGACGCCGGGATGCGAGTGGGTGGCCAAACGGTGGCTCCCGGGCAGGCGGTCAGCTTGTCCGGGACCACGGCCACCATCACCAACGGATGCGGTGGCAGTGTCGTACGTACCGTCAACGCTCCCTGGGTGGAGCCGATCAACATGGCGGCGAGCCGCCCGCCGAACGAGTTCCTGAAGTACTGCGGCTCGAATCAGGCGTTCCGGGGCGCCCTCGGCTTTGCCGACGGAGGCGTGTCCAACCGCCTCCACATCGATGACTACGTCAAGGGCGTCATCCCGAAGGAGAGCATGCCGCAGTGGGCGGACTCCGGTGGCGCCGAGGCGCTGAAGGCGCAGGCCGTCGCCGCCCGGACCTATGCTCTGGCCGCCATCGCGGGCGGTAAGAAGATCGATGACACCCAGAACTCCCAGGTTTACGGTGGTGTCGCAGGCGAGGATCCGCGCACGAACCGTGCCGCGGACGCGACCGCGGGGCAGATCCTCCTGCAGGGCGGCAAACCGGCGTTCACCGAATTCTCGGCATCCACAGGCGGTTACACCGCCGGTGGTCGCTTCCCGGCAGTTCGCGACGACGGCGATTCGGTGTCGCCGAATCGCAACTGGACCGCCACGGTCAGTGCGGGCAGCATTGCCTCTGCCTTCGGTGTCGGGGGTTTGCGTGCCCTCGAGGTCGTCGAGGCCAACGGGTTGGGGGCGGAGAACGGTCGTGCCGTCAAGGTGCGCGCCGTCGGCGCCTCCCGGACCGTCGAGGTCTCCGGCGAGGATGCCCGAACGAAGTTGGGGCTCAAGTCTTCCTGGTTCTCGATCAAGGGGCAGGCGACAAAGCCCAAGATCGTCAAGCCGCCGACGGGGCCGGATGGGCCTGCGGGCGGATCCCTCGATCTCAGTAACCTCTCGTCGCTCGCCGACCAGGTGATTCCCGGTGCATCGCAGCTGCTGAACGTCGGCACCCAGGCGCTCAACGGAAAGTACGACCAACTCGGCGGTGTCACGGGTCCGTTGGGGGAGGCCATCGGCGTTCCCAACCTGACGCCCGACGGCAAGGGTCTCATCCAGGTCTTCCAGCGGGGTTTGATGCTCTTCAGTACGCAGACCGGTGCACACGCACTCGCCGGTGGAGGACTGGCGGATTACCTTGCCCGCGGCGGACTTCCGGTCCTCGGCTTCCCCGCGACAGACCGGCTTCGCTGACCTCTGTATCCGTTGGTGTATGACTGAGACGGACGGGGACGGTCGCGGTGCATACTGCTGGTCGAGTAGGCGCCGAGGCGCTAGCCGAGGGGCCGTATCGAGACCTGAAGCTGCTCGGATCGTAGTGCGTTACAGCTGATTGCCCGATCCGGGTCCCGCCATTCTCGGACACTCTCAGGTCTCGATACGGCTCTTCGGCTAGCGCCTCAGTGCCTACTCGACCGGCAGTGTGTGCGTGCAACCGTGGGGGCCGGACGCGAGATGATTGCCGGTGAACGTGATCAGTCGACTGTGGGTTCCTCGATCATGCTGGGGAAGAGTTGGTTTGCTTTCTGGTGGCGTTATGGGCGCGCCCACACTGCCGGTCGAACATGTGCCGAGGCGCCAGCCGAAGATCCGCATCGAGACCCGAATGTGCTCGGATCATATTGCGTTACAGCCGGTTGCCCAGTTCGGCCGCGTCGGACGGCTCTGGGCCCCGGTCGCGTTGGCGCGCCCACACTGCCGGTCGAGTAGGTGCCGAGGCGCCAGCCGAGGGGCCGTATCGAGACCACGCAGGCATCGAGACCGGCCGTGGTCGAGCACGGGCAGCGGAACAATGTTGTCAACACACCTGTGCAACAACACCACTCAACAGCCCGAACCTGTCAGAGGTCGCCGCTACAATTGCATCAGGGCGACGAACGTGCCGCCGAAATACATTGCTGCACAATGAAATACCTGTGGATGAACTCTTCCCGCCGAACGCATGTTCGACTACAATCGAGTCATGCCGTTGGACACCCTGATTCTGTTGCTGCGTGAGGTGACGATCGACGCTGATGCGTCCGGTCGCCAGGTCTTCGAGACCACGAAGACCTTGATGGACGTGCGGAACCTGGTCGATCATCAGTTGGCGGTGCATGTGGCGGCGATGGACAGGTTGGGGGTGGCGCAGCGTTCTGGTGGTCGCACCCGGAGGTTGTTGATCGAGATGGGTGCTGCTCCGGGTGTCGCCGACCGCTGGCTTCGCATCGGAGCCGCCCTGGACCGGTTGGAGCGGGTGGCTGCGTATTCTGCGGACGGGGTGTTCTCCGGTGAGCACGTCGACGCGGTGGTGCGCGGGATGGCTCACATCGATCAGCGGGCACCCGAACCGTTGTCGGCGGGGTCGGTGATCGAACACGAGTTGGCGTTGATCGCTCAAGCGTTCGCCGGTGCCACCCCACGCGAGGTACTGGCGGTGGCGCGCTCGCGCGGCAATCAGATCGCCGAGGATGAGGGTGGGGTGCCGGCGGCCGAAGACCGCTCGATCAACGAGGTCTCCACGACCGTGGCCGCCGATGGCCGGTTGGAGGTGTTCGCCAACCTCGACATCGTCACCGGCGAGAAACTCGTGTCCGCGGTCGAATCTCTGTCCCGCAAGCGGCCGGAACCGGACGGGTCGCCCGACGCCCGGTCGGCGGGGCAGCGTCGCGCCGATGCGTTGGAGATGATCCTGGATGCCGCGGCCAAAGCCACTCGCAGCGGTGACGCCGACATGGTGGTCGCGCCGAAAACGCAGGTGAGTGTGACCGTGCCGGCTGATCATCCGGATCGGGCGTCTCTGGAATGGTTGGGTCCGGTCTCCCAGAGCACGGCGCATTTGGTGGCGTGTGATTCCGCCGTCACCGTGTTCGACCTCGATGAGCACGGTGCACCCCTCGGCGTGAGCAACGGGACGAGGTTGTTCACCGTCCAGCAGCGTAAAGCGTTGATCGTGCGTGACCAGTGCTGTGTGAAGTGCGGAGCGGCCGCGGGATATACGCAGTGTCACCACATCATCTACTGGTCGCATGGGGGTGCCACCGTCATCGACAACGGCTGCTTGTTGTGCACCTCGTGCCACGCGCAGATTCACGCGTCCGGGTGGGAGATCATCATGGGTGCCGATAGACACCCCTGGTTGATTCCACCGGTCGAGGTCGACCCCACACGCACACCGTTACCGGCCTACAACCGACGCACCATGACCCTCGCCGCCTGACACCGACAGGCACTTCCGAAACCAATTGAGCGCGAACACTCTTCACCACACCTGATCGGCAGCCCGGCGACCCCGGGTTGTGCACGACCCTTGACACCCACCCACCGCCGATCGAGTAGCCCGCGAGGCGCAAGCCGAGCGAGCGTATCGAGATCACCCTCCCGACACCGCCATATTCATGGCCATCGAAACAGACTGACCCACCAGGACTTTCACCACGCCTGAACCAGCAACCCGGGACAACCCGGGTTGTGCACGACCCTTGACAACTCCACAGCGTGAAATGGGAAACCCTTCGGGTGCCCGCCGAATAGTGAGCCGGCGGGCACCCGAACGGTGGGCCTTGAGGACGCACGCTGGTCCGCTCCCA
The DNA here is from genome assembly GCF_048537895.1 of Gordonia sp. CPCC 206044. NCBI lineage: Bacteria > Bacillati > Actinomycetota > Actinomycetes > Mycobacteriales > Gordoniaceae > Gordonia > Gordonia sp. CPCC 206044. Next base: position 162,154 of record NZ_JBCLVL010000010.1, on the reverse strand, counting down.
CGGGCAAGGCGTGCAGCACCCCGGTGGGCCGGGCGAGGTACCGGAATGGTCGGCGCTGGGCACCGCCACCGAGTGCATCTGAAGGATCGAACGGCGGAACGGTCGCGTTGATCCCGAGGATCTGTCTTGTCGCCCGCCCGAAGCTGAGCGTTCGCGAACCGGCGATCGGGCAGGGTGCCTCCAGAGGCCGCGCCGTCGCAATCGCCAACGACTCCTCCGGGGGTACCCGGGGCGACACTCGCGAGGTCGCGTCTCCGGGTTCACGCGGTTGTCTCCAGGGTGAACTCTGACCGCTATCATCACGGGCCCGAGTGTCGGTCAGCGTCGGGACCGGTGGCGCGGTCGTGACAGTCCGACGTAGAGGGCTCAGCAGCCTGGTCAGGCGGCAGAAACAGGTGTCGTCACACTCCTCACCAGGGTTCCTGCTCTCCCGAGCCGTGTGCACGGGCAATCCTCAGGAAGGGTCCGTTACCCTGAACTTCCGTGACAGGCAATAGTGAAGGCACGGGCGAGAAGAACTCCTACGATCTGATCATCGTCGGTTCCGGGTTCTTCGGGCTCACCATCGCAGAGCGTGCGGCCACCCAGCTGGGCAAACGGGTTCTGGTGGTCGAGCGTCGTCATCACATCGGTGGGAATGCCTACTCTGAGGCCGAGCCGACCACGGGGATCGAGATCCACAAGTACGGCGCCCATCTGTTCCACACCTCCAACAAGCGGGTCTGGGACTATGTGAACCAGTTCACGGAGTTCACCGGCTACCAGCATCGGGTGTTCGGTCTGTACGACGGACAGGCGTATCCGCTCCCGATGGGACTCGGGTTGGTCAACCAGTTCTTCGGCCGGTACTTCACCCCCGACGAAGCGCGTGCACTCATCGCCGAGCAGGCGGCGGAGATCGACAGCGAGCAGGCGGCGAATTTCGAGGAGAAGGCGATCAGCCTGATCGGGCGACCGCTCTACGAAGCCTTCTTCAAGGGTTACACGGCCAAGCAGTGGCAGACCGATCCCAAGAATCTGCCGGCGAGCAACATCACCCGCCTTCCGGTGCGCTACAACTTCGACAACCGGTACTTCAACGACACATACGAAGGTCTGCCGGTCGGTGGCTACACGGCGTGGCTGGAAGCGATGGCGGCCGACGAGCGCATCGAGGTCCGACTCGACACCGACTGGTTCGAGGTTCGCGACGGTCTCCGCGCGGCATCGCCGGAAGCGCCCATCGTCTACACGGGCCCGCTGGACCGGTACTTCGACTATTCGCAAGGTCGACTCGGTTGGCGCACACTCGATTTCGAGACCGAGGTGCTCGAAACGGGCGACTTCCAGGGCACCCCGGTGATGAACTACAACGACGCGGACGTGCCGTACACGCGGATTCACGAGTTCCGCCACTTCCATCCCGAGCGGGACAGCTATCCCAAGGACAAGACCGTCATCATGCGCGAGTTCAGTCGATTCGCCGATGATGACGACGAGCCCTACTATCCGATCAACACCCCGGACGACCGGGCCATGGTCGCGGCCTACCGTGACCTTGCCAAGGCCGAAACGGGAGAGCACAAGGTGCTTTTCGGCGGTCGCCTGGGGACCTATCAGTACCTGGACATGCACATGGCGATCGCGAGCGCGCTCACCATGTTCGACAACACGCTGGCGCCGCACCTGGCCGATGGTGCGCCGCTGCCCGGCGCCGGGAGCGAAGCGAGCGGGCCGGACAAGACCAGTGAGGCGGAGTAGATGACGGTGACCAACGTGCAGCCGACGACCCCGACCGACGTGGCAGACGATCCCACGTCGAAGGCGAAAACGCTTCTGCAGCGGGTGATCTTTCCCCGGCCGGGTGAGCCGATCGATGTGCGGTCGCTGTACCTGGTGGAGTCTCCGGACAATCCGCGACGGGCGCATGCCCCGAGTCGCACGTCGGTACTGCTCGGCGACGAATCCGAGGTCAGCTTCGAGACGTACTTCAATGCCTTCGCCGCCTCGTACTGGCGCCGGTGGAGCATCTTGACGTCGGTCGTGCTGCGTGTCGAGGTCATCGGCACCGCTCGTGTGGACATCTACCGGTCCAAGATCGACGGCTCCCGTATCGCGGTCGACGGCGACCTCATCGTCACCGACGAAAACGGCCGTGGTGTCATCGAATTCGAGTGCGACCTGGGTCCGTTCGAAGACGGCGGGTGGATCTGGTTCGACATCACCACCGATACCGAGACCCAGATCGTGGCAGCCGGGTGGTATGCCCCGATCGACAGTCCCGGCGGTGCGGACACCAAGCGGGTCACCATCGGGATCCCGACCTTCAACCGGCCAACCGACGCGGTCAATGCGCTGGCCGCGCTGACCTCGGATCCGTTGGTGGACGGGGTGATCGATGCGGTGTTGATGCCCGACCAGGGCAACCGCAAGGTGGTCGACGAACCCGGATACACCGAGGCGGCGACAGCGCTCGGCGAGCGACTACACATCTTCGACCAGCCGAATCTCGGTGGTTCCGGCGGCTACGCCCGGATCATGTACGAGGCGTTGCGGCGCACCGATTCTCCGTACATCCTCTACATGGACGACGACATCATGATCGAGCCGGACTCGATCCTGCGTGCACTCGCGATGTCGCGCTTCGCGAAGAAGCCCATGTTGGTCGGCGGTCAGATGCTCAACCTGCAGGACCGCAGTCATCTGCACTGCATGGGTGAGGTGATCAACCGGAACACCTTCATGTGGACGGCCGCGCCGTTCGTCAGCTACGACCACAACTTCTCGAAGTACCCTCTGCGCGATCGGGAGAACTCCAAGAACCTGCACAGGCGCATCGATGTCGAGGGCAACGGTTGGTGGATGTGCATGATCCCGCGCGAATGCGCGGAGACCATCGGTCTACCGATGCCCCTGTTCATCAAGTGGGACGACTGGGAGTTCGGGTTGCGCGCCGCGAAGGCCGGTTATCCGACGGCGACGGTCCCGGGCATCGCGATCTGGCACATGGCCTGGAGCGACAAGGACGACGCGATCGACTGGCAGGCGTACTTCCACCTGCGTAACCGCCTGGTGGTGGCGTCCATCGTGCATGACGGCCCGATCGACGGCATTCTCAAGTCGATGGCCAAGGCAACAGCGAAACACCTTTTGTGCCTTGAGTACTCGACGGTGGCCATCCAGAACGAGGCCATCCGTGACTTCCTCGCGGGGCCCGATCACATCCGATCCCTGCTGCCCACGGCGCTGCCCAAGATCGCCGAGATGCGCAAGCAGTACCCCGACGCGGTGGTGCTGCCGTCGGCGACCGAGCTGCCCCGCACGAGTGGGGAGGCGACCCACCTCGGCACGAGCGTGCCGGTCGGCAAGGTGGCCAAGATCAAGGCCCTCGCGGCGGCAGTCCTCAACAATGCGCGTCCGGCCGACCCGCGCCACCACGAGGTCCCGCAGGCCAACTACCCGCCGATCGAGGCGCGCTGGTTCAGCCTCGGCCGGGTCGACGGGGTCACGGTGACCACCGCTGACGGCCGCGGTGTCGTGTACCGGCAGCGTGACCGTGACAAGATGATCGCGCTGGCGAAAGAGTCGGCGGCGCTGGTCCGGGAACTCAAGGAACGATTCCCGACGATGCGCGAGACCTACCGCGCCAAACATCAGGAACTGACGAGTCAGGAGAGCTGGGCGCGTGTCTTCGGAATCGACGACTGAGGTCGTGTCGCCGGCAACGGGCGAGGCCGCCGTGCTGGTCGGAATCCAGTCCGCGCTCGCAGGGCGGCCAGGAGTGCTGCCTGCGGCCCGGGGACTGTCCCACTTCGGTGAGCACTCGCTGGGTTGGCTGGCCATCGCCGGTGCCGGCGCGTTGAGCGCGCATCGTCGCGGTGACACCGCAGCCCGGCGCCGATGGATGGAGGCCGGCGTCGGCGCATTCGGCGCGCACGCGGCGTCGGTGATCATCAAGCGTGTGGTGCGGCGCCCGCGTCCGACGCACCCGGACATCGCCGTCGGCGTCTCCACTCCGAGCCGGTTGAGTTTCCCGTCGTCGCACGCCACGTCGACCACGGCGGCCGCGCTTCTCATCGGGCGCGCGGCCGGATTGCCGCCCGCCGCGCTGCCCGCGGTGCTGGTTCCGCCGATGCTGCTGTCTCGGCTGGTCCTGGGCGTGCATTACCCGACTGACGTGCTCGCCGGTGCCGCGATCGGTGCCGCGAGCGCAGCCGCCGTGGTGGCGGGTGACAAACTGATCGCGACAACCGACCGCGGCTAGGCAGGTGCGGGCACCCGTGGTTGCCCGCATGCCCCGACGACGAGCCGCGCCCGACACGAAATGAACCCGAGGACATGAGCGAAGAGCCCATCGAGCACGAAGCGGTGCCCGGACCGCCGAAGAACCTGACGGCAGGTCTCATCAAGGCGGTGCGCCCGCGGCAGTGGGTCAAGAACGTCCTCGTGTTGGCCGCTCCGCTGGCCGCGGGGAACATCGACGACGTCGACGTGCTCGGTCGATCGGCGATCGCGTTCGTCGCGTTCTGTCTGGTGGCGTCGTGTATCTATCTGGTCAACGACGCCAAGGACGTGGAGTCCGACCGCAACCACCCGACCAAACGCTTCCGGCCGATCGCCGCAGGTGTGGTGCCCGTCCAGCTCGCATATCTGCTCGCCGTGGTGTTCGGGGTGGCGTCCCTCGTCATCGCGTTCCTGGCGAACTGGGAGACCGCGGTGGTCATCGCGATCTACCTGGTGATCCAGCTCGGGTACTGCTTCGGCCTGAAGAACCAGGCCGTCATCGACATCTGCATCGTGTCGTCGGGGTTCTTGCTACGCGCGATCGCCGGTGGTGTCGCGGCGGAGATCGAACTCTCGCAGTGGTTCCTGCTGGTGATGGCGTTCGGTTCCCTGTTCATGGCGGCAGGCAAGCGGTATGCGGAACTGCAGCTCGCCGAGCGGACCGGCGCCAAGATCCGGAAAGCCCTGCAGTACTACACGACCACTTATCTGCGTTTCGTGTGGACGTTGTCGGCGACCGCGGTGGTCGTCTTCTACGGCCTGTGGGCCTTCGACAAGAATTCCGGGCACGACACCAACGTCGCGTATGCCATCTCGATGGTTCCGTTCACCATCGCCATCCTTCGCTACGCCGTCGACATCGACGGCGGGCAGGCGGGAGAACCCGAGGAGATCGCGCTCGGCGACCGCGTCCTACAGCTGCTGGCAGTCGCCTGGATAGTATGCGTGGGTGTCGCGGTCTATGCAGTCTGAGCAGTCATCCTCCGGCCACCCGGACGATCCGCTGATCACCGACGACGCGCACTCCGACACCGACGCTCCGACCACCGCCATCCCGCGTGTCGAGGATGACGGCGATCACGCCGATCCGGTCGAACCGGAGGGGTCGAATCGTCGCGGTCTGCGTGCGTGGGGACCCCGTCAGTGGATTCCGGCCGCCAGCTTCCTGATCGGCGCGGTGCTCGTCACCACGTTCTTCGCGATCGGCGCCTGGCAGCGCCGATGGATCGCCGACGACGGCCTGATCGTGTTGCGCACCCTGCGTAACCTCTTCGCCGGTAACGGCCCGGTCTTCAACGCGGGCGAACGTGTGGAGGCCAACACCTCGACCGCGTGGACCTACGTGCTGTGGTTCTGGGCCTGGGTCACCGACGGACAACTCGAGTACGTCGCGCTCTGGGTGGCGCTGCTCCTGTCGGTGGCTGCCATCCCGATCGCCATGTACGGCACCGCACGCCTCTACCGGAAGCGTCTAGGCGGACTCACCGGCGACGGGTTCACACTGTTGCTGCCGTTCGGCGCCATCATCTACATCGCGCTGCCGCCGGCCCGCGACTTCGCCACCAGCGGCCTGGAGAACGGGCTCTGCATCTTCTGGGTCGCGGTGTTGTGGTGCCAGTTGGTGGCGTGGAGTCGACGTTCTGGATCGGGCACCACCGGTTGGCAGCGAACCGCCACCCTGGTGCTCGCGTTCACCGCGGGGCTGGCCCCACTGGTGCGTCCGGAACTCACCGTTCTCGGCGGTCTCGCCTTGCTGATGCTCGTGCTCGCGCCCACGTCGTGGAAGATGCGGGTCGCGATGATCGTGGTGGCCGCGGTGCTACCGGTCGGGTACCAGATCTTCCGGATGGGCTATTACGCCCTCCTCGTGCCGAATCCTGCAGTCGCCAAGGACGCCAGCGGCGCCAAGTGGCATCAGGGATTCCTGTATCTGAGCAACCTGTTCGGCCCGTACCTGCTGTTGCTCCCGGTCGTGCTCGCGGTGGTGGCAGGAGTGCTGCTCGTCGTCGGGGTGCGGCTGCGGGAGAAGCCGGAGATCGCCGACGATGGCGTGTCGTCGGAGCCGCGCTCGTGGCGGAACCGCCTGTCGGACTGGTCGGCTGCACTGCAGACACCGACCGCGGTCGTCGTCATGGTGGTGTTCGGGGGTCTCGTCGGCGGTACCTATTGGATGCGTCAGGGCGGCGACTTCATGCACGGCCGCGTGCTGCTGGTGCCGCTGTTCACCGCGCTGCTGCCCCTGATGATCTTGCCGGTCACGATCCCGGGTCACCTTCGCGCCGCGTTCCGTGGCGATCCTGCCGAGCGCCGCAAGCGGACTCGTTACGCGTTGGCGGGCGCGGTCACCATGGCCGCGATGTGGATCACCACCCTGGTCTGGGCGATCACCTGCCACGGGAACGTGCTGCCCAACGCGGGCACCGACATCGGCCGCAGCGGCATCGTCGATGAGCGCAGGTTCTACGTGACCAACATGGGCAACGAGAATCCGGTCACCGCCGCGGACTACCTCGACTACCCGCGGATGCACGCGATGGTGGACTGGATCGACAAGTATCACGGCCAGGGCGGCGTGATCCTGCCGTCGTTCAATTACGACGAGTGGTACATCGCGAAGCTGCCCGGTAACACGCCGCCGCAGCAGCGCAAGCTGTCGGTGTACTTCCTCAATCTGGGTATGACCAGTATGAATGCCCCGCTGGACGTGCGCGTGATCGACCAGATGGGCCTGGCGTATCCGCTCGCCGCGCACACCGAGCGGCTCACCGACGGCCGTATCGGCCACGACAAGAACCTGCCGTCGGAGTGGGTCGTCGCCGAGGCGGGTGCCTTCCCGCGCCGACCGGTGCTGCCCGGCTATCTCGATGAGGACATGGTCCGGCAGGCCGAGGTGGCGCTGACCTGCCAGCAGACCAAGGACCGGTTCGCCTCGTTCCAGGCGCCGTGGACGCTGTCGCGGTTCCGGCACAACCTCGAACAGGCCTTCACGTTCACCGACTACCGGATCGAGCGTGAACCAGAATACGAGATCCAACGATGCGGACTCACCATGCCGCCGCGCATCCATCCGCGCTGATCCCAGCGGGCGCGAACGTCTCGGTTTGCCGACGATGATCTCGAATCGGTAACGTTCGCGCGGATCTGGTCGATAGAAGAATGCGACCAGGACACCTGGCTCGGTGCTTTTTGCTGCGCACGACGTCGGCGTGCTGTGACTGTCGTCACGGCGTTTGTCAGCGTTGGAGGCATGCAATAGGGTTCCTGAACGGTGCCTGAAGACGAGTTGAGGGGCGCGCAAGTGCGTGCCGCCACCGGCTTCGGGCGTCGGGTGCGGGGAGGACCGAGCGGCCGGGTGTCGCAGAACGATCTGGTGGACGGGCAGGGCCCGGACCACACCAGGTGACAAAGGGAGATATCAGTCGATGCGCGAAGCTGCTGCCAAGCCGCGGGGATCGGGTAGGACCCACCACCGATTCATTGCCGTGGTCATCGCCATGGCGACCGTGATCGGTCTCGCCGGTGTGATCACCGGAGCCGGTCAGGCCAACGCACGAATCGGTGGGACCCAGGTAGGCAAGCAGGAGTTCTGGGTCAACGGCTGCGGTATGCCGAACGTGAAGGTCCGTGCCTGGAAGCGCCCCGGCAACTACAAGACCGTCATCATGCTCGACGGCATGCGCGCCCAGTACGACTACAGCGGCTGGGAGATCAACACCAACATCCAGGAGATGGTGAAGTCCGGCGTCAACGTCGTCGAGCCCATCGGCGGTCCTGCCAGCTTCTACACCGACTGGAATGCCCCGAGTAACTTCAACGGGCAGAAGTACACCTACAAGTGGAACTGCGTCATCACGCGATCGCTGGTCCGTGGACTCGACGCACGTGGATTCCGCGTGGGTAACGGCAAGTACGCGATCATGGGACTCTCGTCCGGCGGTAACGCCGCGCTGGTGATCGGTGCGCAGAACCGCCACAACTTCGACCGTGCCGGCTCGTTGTCGGGCTATGACTTCCTGAGTGCCCCGGGTATGCACACGATGATCCGCCTGGCGATGCTCGACGTCGATCCGAAGCCGTGGAACGTCGACGCGATGTGGGGCCCGCCGTGGGATGCCCGCTGGTACCAGAACGATCCGTTCATGAACATCAACCGGATGAAGGGCATGAAGATCTTCACCGGTTCGGGTAATGGCCTGTTCGGGCGGTACAACGCCCTGCCGAACGTCTTCGACGACCTCTTCAAGGGTTCGACCCTCGAGGTGCTGGCGCTGGCGCAGCGCAAGGCGTTCGAGGCTGCCGCCCTCGTGCAGGGACTGCCGGTGATGAGCTACGACGCCGCGGGCACCCACGCCTGGGGCTACTGGCAGGACATGGTCTGGAACGCGAAGGCTCGCGGCTTCTTCCGCTGATCCTTCGCGGGCCCGCCCGCGAGCAACATTAGTCACACAAATCCCACGCGTAACAGCGTGGCGCACGCAAAACAGAACGCCCTACGTGTATGAACATCACGTAGGGCGTTCTGTTGCATATGAGGTCACTGTTACTGAAGTGACTCAAGCTCTCGGAACGCCGTCTCGATTCGGGGTGTGAAGGAGTTCTGCGAGCGATGTGGGCAGTGGTGCGAGGGCCGGTGCGAGACCGGCGACCGTCGGGGGCGGCTGATGGCCGAGGTATGGGATCGACCATGAGGCGCAGGACGAGGGCGACGATCGTCGCCGCTGCGGCGGCATCTGCCGCAGCGGTCCTGACCGTGGGGCTCACCCCCGCGGTGACCGCAGCTCCGCAGCCGCCGGCCGCGGAGTCGCCCGCGCCGCGCCCGGCCGACCCGGCCGCGCCGTCACCCGCCGCGCCGGCGCCCGAGTCGGCGCCCCCCGCGTCGCCGGGCCAGCAGGCGCCGCGTCCGGCAGCGCCTGCGCCCGAGTCGTCGACACCCGCGCCCAAGCCGCCCTATGTCTCCCCGACGGCGAATCAGCCGGTGCGGGTGACCAAGACGTTCTGGTACTCCGACCGTCGCGTCGCCCTGTGGGTGTTCTCGCCGGCGATGAACACGACCATCCAGGTGCAGATGCTCCTGGCGCGTGACTGGTGGGCCAAGCCGAAGGAGAAGTTCCCGCAGCTGGTCTCGCTCGACGGCCTGCGCGCGCAGGAGGATCAGAGCGGTTGGATCATCAACACCGACATCGAGAACTTCTACCGCGACAAGAACGTCAACGTGGTGCTCCCGATCGGTGGTGAATCGAGCTTCTACACCGACTGGAAGGAACCCGACAAGAGCAAGCTGTACCGGTGGGAGTCCTTCCTCATCAAGGAATTGCCGCCGGTTCTCGAGGACCAATGGCGTTCCACCGACGTCCGCGGCATCCAGGGGCTGTCCATGGGCGGCTCCGCGGCGATGATGCTGGCGGCACGTAACCCGGGCTTCTACAAGTACGCCGCTTCGTTCTCGGGCATTCTGCAGATGACGTCCTACGGAATGCCGCAGGCCATCCAGTTCGCGCTGCGCGACGGTGGCGGCTACGACGCGTTCAAGATGTTCGGCCCGCCGAGTGACCCGGCGTGGAAGGAGCACGATCCCTATCTGCTCGCCGACAAGCTGCGCGGCACGAGTCTGTACGTCTCGTCCGGCAACGGGCTCGTCGGACCGCACGACAAACCGTCCGACATCCCCATGCTCGCCACCAATTACTCGGGTGTCGGTCTGGAGATCCTCAGCAGGGTGACGTCGCAGCAGTTCGCCATCAAGCTCAATCAGCTCGGCATCCCCGGACAGGCGGTGTATCGCCCATCGGGTACACACACGTGGGCGTACTGGCAGTTCGAGATGCATCAGTCGTGGCCGCAGGCGGCTGCCGCGCTCGGGATCGGCGGCGACCGTCCCGCGTGCAAGGTCGGATTCCGGAAGGTCTACGACGCGAACCGCAAGGATCTGGGCGAATGCCTGACGCCGGTCTACCCGGTGCCCGGCGGTAAGGCGCAGGACTTCCGCGGGGGTCGCATCATCACCGGACCGAAGGGGCCCAAGGTGATCGGTGGCGGCATCGGTGGCGCCTACGTCCAGGCCGGCGGGCCGGGAGGAAAGCTCGGACTCCCCACGAGTGACGAGCTGCCCACGCGCGATGGCAAGGGACGGTTCAACACCTTCCAGCGCGGCAAGATCGTCTGGACCGCCAAAGACGGTGCACGCGTCACCAAGTGACGTCGCCCCGACCCCGCGGCAATCCGCGGGGTCGGGTCCACAACTGGGCGCAAGCCATGGGCCGCCTGAACTTTCGCTGAGGAATCCAGGAGTTTCCGCAGGTCGGGTGGGTCGCTGCGTCAGAGAGTGCCTGCGGAGCGGGTAGCCTGACGCCAGGCGGATCGCCGAGGTGCGAGCCGCAAGATGCAACCGGGGCCGGCAGCGATCGGGGCATGACGCCGATTGCTGTACGTGCGCGACGAGGAAGTGACGATGACCAGATTTCTGCAACTCGCGATGGTCGTGGCGGGTGCCGCGCTGGCGTTGGGTTCGGTGTCGGCGTGCTCCGACGATTCGACGGCCTCTGCACCTCTCACCAGCAACCCCGTCACCACGACATCGATGTACTCGACACAGCCGCAGGCATCCGACTCGTCGGAGGCGCCTGCACAGTCGCCGGGCTCCGAAACCGTGCAGTCCGCGTCGGGCGGGTCCGAACTGCCCGCCACCGCGCCGAGCCCGGCCACCGGTACCCCGCAAGATGTTCCGGGTCCCAACGGGCAGAAGGTGAGTGCCAAGGGACAGGCGTACCTCGACGCGCTCAAGACGCAGAAGGTCACATTCATGGGGGACACCGACAACTCGGTGGCGCTCACGATGGCCGAGTACGTCTGCAACGAACGGCGCAAGGGCACCGACCCGGTCACCGTGAAGGCGTTCGTCACCGCATCGGTAGGCCCGGGCACCAAGACGGTTGCCGAGGCAAACGCCAAGGCCGACAAGGTGATCAAAGCTGCTGACAACAATTACTGCTGATCGTGGGTGCACGTAGGGCGACGTCTCGTCGCAAACGGAGGGTGCCCAGATTCCTGCTGGTGTTGGGTCTGTTGGCGATCATCGCGATCGTTCTGATCGTGATCCTGGTGATCACCCTGCTCAAGCCGGGCCCACCCCCGATCCCGGGTCCCGGCGGACCGTCGACGACCGAGACGAGGGAACGTCCGGACGCGCAGTCGGCGTCGTGCCCCGATGTGCTCACGCTGGTGGTCCCGGGCACCTGGGAATCGTCGGCGAATGACGACCCATATCACCCGACGGCCAACCCCGCCTCGTTGATGTTGCGGGTGTCGAAGGCCATCGACGCCGAGTTCCCGTCGTCGCGGACGAGTGTGTACACCGTGCCCTACGTGGCGCAGTTCCGTAATCCGACGAATCTCGCCGACCGACAGCAGAACTACAACGACTCGCGCAAGCAGGGCTACGACCGTGCGGCAGCGAAGATCGCCGACACCAATCAGAAGTGTCCGCTGACTCGCTACGTGATCATGGGCTTCTCGCAGGGCGCGGTCATCGCGGGTGATCTCGCGAGCAACATCGGCAACGGTCGCGGTCCCCTCGACGAATCCGACCAGGATCTGGTCCTCGGTGTGGGCCTCATCGCCGACGGCCGCCGCGAGCCGGGCAAGCAGAACGACATCGGCCCGTCGCCGGACGGTGTGGGTGCCGAGATCGCGCTCGCCGGGATGGGCGGCATCGTGCCCGGTATCGCCATGACCGGTCCACGTGACGGTGGCTTTGGCTCGGTCCGAGATCGTGTCCAATCCATTTGTGCCGAAGGCGATCTCATCTGTGATTCGCCGACGGTGACGAATCCGATCGGTGCGGTGGGGCAATTGGCCGGTGCCATCAACAACCCGGTGCACGCCATGTACGCGACACCGCGGTACTGGTCTTTCGACGGATCCACCGCGACACAGTGGATGTACAGCTGGGCCAGCAGCGTGATCGACGACGCCCCGCGACCCGCGCACAACTGATCGCGGCGCAGTGCCTGCGGGCTCCTCGAGTGACCGAAGTGGGTCAAAGGTCCCAGTTGTGGAATAGGTCGTAACCTGCCGTCGACCTTGAACGATGTGTTTTGTGGTGCCCAATCGCTGGACTAACGTGTTGGCGAATCGGCGACCCGGCAACTGTCGGGTCGGAAGCGAGCGCGCGTGAGCGCATGAGGAGTACGTAGAGCATGAGCGAACCACCGAACCTGCGAAAGTTCCGGTTCGGCGCCGGCGGCGAGGGCAACAAGGACGAGGGCGGCGCCCGCAAGTTCGTGAAGCTCGCACAGACCGCCGAAGAGTACGGGTACGACACCTTCGCGGTGCCCGACCATCTCGGCAACCAGGTCGGCCCGCTGGCGGCGCTCGGTGCCCTCACCCAGGCCACCAGCACCATCCGGCTCGGCACGTCGGTGTTGGCCAACGGTTGGCGGCACCCGGCACTCCTGGCGAAGGAGGCCACCACCATCGACGTGCTCTCCAAAGGTCGCCTCGAACTCGGCATCGGCGCCGGCTGGATGAAGGAAGAGTTCGACAAGGCCGGTATCGAGTTCGAATCCCCCGGTGTGCGTATCCGTCGTCTCGACGAGGCGTTGACCATCCTCGACGGGCTGATGCGCGGGGAGACGGTGGATTTCGACGGCGAGTTCTATCAGATCAATGGCCTCGAGGGCAGTCCGCGCCCGCGTCAGGGGCCGCGTCCGCCGATTGCGGTCGGCGGTGGCGGGCCCAAGATGCTGGCCCTGGCGGCCAAGCACGCCGACATCATCTCGGTGGCGCCGGGCACCACCCGCGACGGCAAGATGAAGTTGTCGGACATGACGATCGAGAAGACGGCCGAGCGTGTGGACCGGATCCGGCAGGCGGCGGGCGACCGGTTCGACGACATCGAGCTGAACTGGACGATCGCGGTGATCGTGATCACCGACGACCGGCAGGCGACCGCGGAGATGGCGTTGAAGGCGCTCGCACAGGGCTATCCGCCGAACATCGCGCAGGACACCGAGTTCACCGTCGACGACGTGCTGACGTCTCCGTACATCGCGATCGGCAGTTTCGAGGAGATCGCCGATCAGATCCGCGAGGTCCGTCGCCGCACGTCGATGTCCTACGTGGGTGTCTTCCCCACTCAGATGGATGCGTTCGCACCGGTCATCCAGCTTCTCAAGGGGGAGTAGGATTGCCGACGACTTGACGCGAAATGCCGAGGTCAACCCGCATCGTGGGACCGCGGAGCCGCAGGGTGTGTCCGGATTACACCCCGGCGAAGATCGTGTTGACGATCACGAGCATTTAGGTGAGACAAACAGATTGGACTACCGTGACCGCGGTAGTACGAGAGGGCGTGGACAGCGGTGATCGGTGGTAATCGGGGGAATGCCGACCGGTCCGGGGGGAACAACCGCTGTGTGCGTGGGGGCCACAGGAGTAATGGATGCTGAACACAGAATTTGAGCAGTTCCTCGATGAGAACGGGCAGTTGCACTTCACCGAGGACGCCACGCTCGTCGACTACGTCGAACGCAACGTGCGCGACGAGGCCGACACCCTCGCCTACCGCTTCATCGACTACAGCCGGGAGCGCGACGGTGAGGCCCAGGATCTGACCTGGGCGCAGTTCGGCAAGCGACTGCGTGCTGTCGCGGCGCGGCTGCAGCAGGTCACCGAGCCGGGTGACCGCGTCGCCATCCTCGCGCCGCAGTCGCTCGAATACGTGATCGGTTTCTTCTCGGCGCTCTACGCCAGCACCATCGCCGTCCCCCTGTTCTCCCCCGACGAGCCCGGCCACACCGATCGGCTGCACGCGGTCCTCGGTGACTGCAAGCCGAAGGCCATCCTGACCTCTACGAAGTCCGCCGAGGCGGTCCGCGACTTCTTCGCGCCGCTGCCGGCCAAGGAACGTCCGCGCGTCATCGCGGTGGACGCCGTTCCCGACTCGGTCGGATCGAGCTGGGTCGCGCCGGTCGCCGGTAAGGACCACAACAAGGACACCGTCGCCTATCTGCAGTACACCTCGGGTTCGACCCGGGTGCCCGCAGGCGTCGAGATCACCTATCAGGCCGTGGCCGCCAACGTGCTGCAGATCTACGACACCATCGAGATCGACCGCAATGCCCGGGGTGTCACCTGGCTGCCGATGTTCCACGACATGGGTCTGCTCACGGTGATCCTGCCGGCGCTCGGCGGTCGTTACATCACGATCATGAGTCCGCAGGCCTTCGTCCGGCGTCCGGGCCGCTGGATCAAGGAACTGGCCGCGGCGAGCGATGGTGCCGAGACCTACGCGGCCGCCCCGAACTTCGCCTTCGAGCATGCCGCGGTGCGTGGTCTGCCGAAGGACGGCGAAACCCTCGACCTGTCGAACGTGATCGGTCTGATCAACGGTTCCGAGCCGGTCACCGTCAGCTCGATGAAGAAGTTCAACGAGGCATTCGGCCCGTACGGACTGCCCAAGACCGCCATCAAGCCGTGCTACGGCATGGCCGAGGCAACCCTGTTCGTCTCCGCGACACAACGCGAGAACGAGGCCAAGGTCATCTACGTCGACCGTGACGAGCTCAATGCCGGCCGGTTCAAACTCGTCGACCAGCATGCAACGAACGCGGTGACGCAGGTCAGCTGTGGTCAGGTCGCGGTGTCGCAGTGGGCGGCCATCGTCGACCCGGAGACCGGGCAGGAGCAGGCCGACGGTCAGGTCGGCGAGATCTGGCTGCACGGGCTCAACATCGGCGCGGGTTACTGGAACAAGCCTGCGGAGTCCGAGGACACCTTCCACAACGCCATCACAACGCCGCTGTCGGAGGGCTCGCACACCGAGGGCGCCCCGGCGGACGCCGAGTGGATGCGCACCGGTGACTACGGGGTGTGGCTGGACGGCGAGCTCTACATCACCGGGCGCGTCAAGGACCTGGTGATCGTCGACGGCCGTAACCACTATCCCCAGGACCTCGAGTACAGCGCGCAGGAAGCCAGCTCGAGTCTGCGTCCGGGTTTCATCGCGGCGTTCTCGGTTCCGGCCAACCAGCTGCCCAAGGAAGTCTTCGAGCAGTCGACCAGTGGTCTGAAGTTCGACGCCGAAGACGCGTCCGAGCAGTTGGTCGTCGTCGCCGAGCGTGGGCCGGGCAAACGGCACGACCCCCAGGAGATCGCCGACACCGTGCGTGCCGCGATCGCCCAGCGTCACGGCGTGATGGCCCGCGACATACTCCTGGTCCCCGCCGGGTCGATCCCGCGGACCTCCAGCGGCAAGATCGCGCGGCGTGCCACCCGGACCGCCTACATCGACGGCAGCCTGCGTGGCGGCTACAAGCAGACCGCGTTCCCGGACGCCGAGCAGTAGTCGACCATCTGTCCGTACGACGCTGCCCTTGAACCCGAGGTGCGAGTTGATCCCTGAGATCCGGACGTCGAGTCCCCGGTGCGAGCCGTGAGTGTTCGACGGTCACGGCAGGTCGAGCGTGCGAGTGTCCAACGATCCCTGAGGTGCGAGCTTTCGAGCCACGACGGGTCCCGATCAGTAGTCTGGAAGCGATGTCTGAACTGAATACCGAAGAGTCCAGCACCCTCGAGCCCGCCGACAACTCGTCGTCGAGCGAGGTCGACGGTGCCACGACCGGTGGCACCGCGGGCGAGACGGTCGGCGATCTGACGGTCCCGGAACTGCGGGACTGGCTCCGCGACTGGGTGTCGCAGACCACCGGTATCCCGGTCGATCAGATCTCCGACGATCGGCCCATGGAGGAGTTCGGGCTCTCGTCACGCGATGCGGTGGCGCTGGTGGCCGACGTCGAGGACAAGACGGGTGTCATCCTCACTGCCACGGCCGCGTACAACCATCCGACCATCGCGATGCTCGCCATGCGCATCATCGAGGGCGACCCCGACGAGGGGCTCGACGTCGACGCCGACAACTTCTGGCAGCGCGACCGCAGCGCCGACGACGACGTCGCCATCGTGGGTCTGTCCACGCGATTCCCGAAGGCCGGGCACACACCCGAGTCGACGTGGTCGGCGCTCATCGACGGCCGCGACGGCATCACCGATCTGCCCGACGATCGCTGGGTGGAGTTCAAGTCGGATCCGCAGATGGTCGAGGTGCTCGAGAAGCGGAACCTCCGCGGTGGGTACCTCGATGACGTGAAGGCGTTCGACGCCGACTTCTTCCAGATGAGTCCGCGCGAGGTCGAGATGGTCGACCCGCAGCAGCGTCTGGCCGTGGAGTTGACGTGGGAGGCTCTCGAGCACGCCCACATCCCGGCGAGTGACCTCAAGGGCGGATCGGTCGGCGTGTTCGTCGGGACGTCCACCAACGACTATCAGCTGATGGCCGCCCTCGGGCTCGGCGAGGGCTCCGACGAAACCGCCGCGTACGCGCTCACCGGTACCGCGACGTCCATCATCGCCAACCGGGTCTCGTACTTCTTCGATTTCCACGGGCCGTCGGTCGCCATCGACACCGCGTGCTCGTCGTCGCTGGTCGCCGTGCACCAGGCGGTGCGCAGCCTGCGATCGGGCGAATCCGACGTCGCGCTGGCCGGCGGCGTCAACATGATCCTCACCCCGGCGGCGACCGTCGGCTTCGACACCATCGGCGCGGTGGCCAAGGACGGTCACATCAAGGCGTTCTCGTCGGACGCCGACGGCATGGTCCGTTCCGAGGGCGGCGGCATGTTCGTGCTCAAGCGCATCGCGGATGCTCGCCGCGACGGCGACCAGGTGCTCGCGGTCATCGCGGGATCCGCGGTCAATTCCGACGGACGCTCCAACGGCATCTTCGCGCCCAATCCCGAGGCCCAGGTCGAGGTCCTGCGTTCGGCCTACGCCGACGCTGCGCTGGATCCGCGCCAGGTCGACTACGTCGAGGCGCACGGTACCGGCACCATCCTCGGCGACCCGATCGAGGCAGATGCTCTCGGCCGGGTGGTGGGGCGTGGCCGCGTGCTCGGGGCACCGGCCCTGCTGGGGTCGGCGAAGACCAACTTCGGGCACATGGAATCCGCTGCGGGCGCAGGCGCGCTCGCCAAGGTCGTGCTGTCGTTGCAGAACGACAAGATCCCGGCCTCGCTGAACTACGCAGGTCCGAACCCGTACATCCAGTTCGGGTCCAACGGGCTCAAGGTCATCCCCGAGGTCAGCGAATGGCCACGCTATTCGGGCCATGCCATCGCCGGCGTCTCCGGTTTCGGCTTCGGCGGCACCAACGCCCACCTCGTGGTGCGCGAGCCGTTGCCGTCTGACCTCGATCCTTCCGACGGTCGCGTGGACGGTGATGGTGGTGGCGATGTTTCTTCCGCCGGTCGAGTAGGCAGCGACGAAGGAGCGGCCGTATCGAGACCAGCCAACCTCGACGACGAAGACGACGACGAATACCTCACCGAAGCAGAGCGTGCGATTCTCGCCGCGCAGGCGAAGAAGGAACCCGAGGCCGTCGAGGTCGTCGAGAAGGATCCCGCCGAGGGCTTCGCGCCGTGTGCCGTCGAGGGCTCGGTGGTTCCCCTCGTGGTGTCCGGCTTCCTGCCGTCACGCCGTCGCAAGGCGGCCGAGGATCTGGTCGCGTGGCTGGAATCAGAAGCAGGACAGTCGGCTTCGCTCGCCGACATCGGGCGCGCGTTGGCCCACCGCAACCACGGTCGGTCGCGTGCGGTGGTGATGGCGCGGTCGCACGAGGACGCCGTCACCGGACTGCGCGCGGTCGCCGAGGGCAAGAACAATCCGCTCGTCTACTCGGCTGACTCCCCGGACGCCGCATCGGCGGTCTGGCTGCTCTCCGGATTCGGCTCGCAGCATCGCAAGATGGCCAAGCAGCTCTACACCGAGAACCCGGTGTTCAAGAAGTACGTCGACCGGGTCGACGGCTTCGTCGAGAACGAGCTGGGCTATTCGATCGCTGCGATGTTCCTCGACGACGAGCAGACCTACGGCATCGAGACCAGTCAGGTCGGCATCTACACCATCCAGGTGGCGCTGGCCGACACGTTGCGCCACTTCGGTGCCGAACCCGGTGTGCTGGTTCCGCATTCGATGGGTGAGGCCTCGGCCGCCTACATCAGCGGAGGGCTGTCGCTCGAGGACGCGACCCGGGTGATCTGTCAGCGTTCGCGGTTGATGGGTGAGGGCGAGTCGATGCTCCAGGGCGACGACATCCGGCTGATGGCGCTCGTCGAGTACAGCGCCGAGGACATCAACGATGTCCTGGTCGACTACCCGGATCTGGAGATCTGCGTCTATGCGGCGCCGACCCACACCGTCATCGGTGGACCGGAGTCGCAGGTCGACGCGATTGTCGAGCGCGCGGAGAAGGAAGGCAAACTCGGCCGCAAGCTCCAGACGAAGGGTGCCAGCCACACTTCGCAGATGGACCCGCTGCTGGGCGAACTGGCCTACGAGCTCACCGGCATCGAGCCGTTGCGCCCCACTGTCGGCTTCTACAGTTCGGTGGACCGGGAGACGTTCTATCGCGCCGGTCACGAGCCGGTGCACACGATCGACTACTTCCTCAAGGGGCTCCGGCACAGTGTGTGGTTTAGTCAGGCCATCGCGAAGTCGGTGGAGAACGGACACCGCACCTTCTTGGAGCTGTCGCCGAATCCTGCGGTCTTGATCTCCGTTGCGGCGGTGACTTTCTCGGCGGGCCTGCACGATGCGGAACTGGTCGAGACGTTGCGGCGCAAGGAAGACGAGAGCTACGGCCTCGTCAACGCGTTGATGAAGCTCTACGTGCACGGGCACGGGGTGCACGTCGGGTCGCTGTTCGGGACCGGAGCCTTCGCCGACATCCCGCGGACCCGCTTCGAACGCAAGGACTTCTGGCTCAAGGCGCAGCTGTCCTCGGGCTCGTCGGGCAAGGTTCCGGGTTCGCACGTCGCGCTGCCCGACGGCCGCCACGCCTGGGAGGTCGGCGCGCCCGCGGTGACCGATCCGCGTGAGCTCGTGCGGGCCGCGGCCGCGCAGGTGCTGGCCGACGCGACCGTCGGCGCCGCGATCGGACACGGTGAGATCCCGTCGACGGGCACCCTGACCACTACGCTGAGCCCGCACCCCGGTGGTGCGTCGGTGACCGTGCATGCCAAGGAGGACAAGAACTTCCGGCTGCTGTTCGAGGCTGTCGTCGTCGGTACGTCCGGAGACGGTGCCCAGGCTGTCATGCCGCCCGCGCCGGCCGCGGCCGAGCCGACCGGCGCGGCGGTCTTCGCCGATGACAAGGTGATCACCGAAAACGAGGTGATCGACGACATCGGTAACAAGTGGACGCCGGAATCCGGTGAATCCGTGGAAGATCGGCTCGCGATCATCGTCGGCGAGTCGATGGGCTACGACCCGGAGGACCTCCCCCGAGAGATCCCGCTGATCGAACTCGGCCTCGACTCGCTGATGGCGGTACGGATCAAGAACCGTGTCGAGTTCGAATTCGACATCCCGCAGCTGCAGCTGCAGGCGATGCGGCAGGCCAATCTCGCCGACGTGGTGAAGTTCGTCGAGTTCGCGGTCACCCACCGCGACCAGCTCGACGATCTGGCCGAGAATGCCGCCGGCGGCGGCGAACTCGACACCGCGGCGTTGAACGCCTACATCGACGAGCAGAACGCGAAGGACGTCGAGGCCCCGGCCGCCGCCGGGGCCACCTCCGCGGAGGCGGGAACATCCTCCGCCGGGGCCACCTCCGCCGAGGCGGGAACATCCTCCGCCGCTGAGACCGAGTCCGCCGGTGCAGGCACGTCCGCCGCCGGGGCCGCCTCCGCCGAGGCAGGAAAGTCCTCCGCCGGTCGAGTAGGCACGAGCGAGCGCAGCGAGCCCGAGCCGTATCGAGACCAACCGAGCACCACCGACGCCGCCGACACCACCGACACCGCAGCCCCCGCTTCCACCACGGACCTCACCGACCAGCGGGCGGTCGCGGAGGCCGCCGGGTCCGACGTCCCGCCGCGCGATGCGGCAGAACGCCTGACCTTCGGCGTGTACGCGGTGGTCACCAAGACCTCCGCGGGTGGCATCTTCAACAAGTTGCCGGTGCTCGAAGAGGATGTGGCGCAACAGCTCACCGACCGCCTGAACGAGCGGACCGGCGGCGACATCGACGTCGAGGACATCCTGGACTCGGAGACGATCGAGGAGATGTCGAACTACGTTCGCGAGTTCCTCGACGCGTCGGCCGACACCGACGGCTTCCTGCGGTATCTGCGTCTGGTGCCACAGGGGAAGAAGACCTACGACGTGACCGCCGGGGATCCCGTTCCGATCCTGCTGTTCCATCCGGCGGGCGGCAACACGTCTGCCTACGAGGCGTTACTCAAGCGTCTGCCCGACGACCAGCCGGTCATCGGTTTCGACCGAGGCGTCGAGGGATCGATCGAAGAGCGTGTGCGCGAATACATCCCACGGTTGCGCGAGCTGCAGCCGCACGGCCCGTACGTGCTGGTCGGTTGGTCCTTCGGCGGCGCGTTGGCCTACGGCGTCGCCCAGGTGTTGCGCGAAGCGGGTGAAGAGGTCGCCTTCGTCGGCCTGATCGACGTGGTCCGTCCGCGACACGATGTGGTCGAGACCCCGGACACCAAGCGGGAGCGGCTCGAACGCTGGAAGGACTTCGCGATCCGCAACTACGATCTCGACGCCGACATCCCGATCCCGATGGACCGGCTCGTCGAGGCCGACGACGAGGGGCAGTTCGCGATCATCATGGAGATGATGTCGATGTCGGGCACCAAGATCCCCGGCGGCATCATCGAGCACCAGCGCACCTCGTTCATCGAGAACCGCGCGCTGACCAACATCGAACCGACCCGCTACGACGGCAAGATGGTGCTCTACCGTGCCGACAAGATGCACGCGGGCGCCGTCGAGCTCGAGCCGCAGTGGGCCGAGATCGACGAGGACGGCCGATGGGGTGAGGTGGTCGACGACCTGGAGATCATCCACATCGGTGGCGATCACCTGTCGATCGTCGACGAGCCGTACATCGCCAAGATCGGGGCCGACCTGACCAAGCGCCTCGGTGGGCTTGGTAAGAAGTAGTGGTCCGTGTGATCCGCGGCAGAAAGTGAACAACCGTGACTGACACCACCGCCGGCAAACTCGCCGACCTGCGCGAAAAGCTCGCCGCAGCCCAGGAACCCGGAGGCGACAAGGCCGTCGCCAAACGCGCGGCGAAGGGCATCTGCAGTCCGCGCGAGCGGCTGGCGATGCTGTTCGATCCGGGCACCTTCACCGAGCTCGGGGCACTGGCCAAGATGCCGGGCGCCGCACATTCGGGTTACGGCGACGGCGTGGTGACCGGCCACGGCCTGGTGCACGGTCGACCGGTGGCGGCCTTCTCCCACGATCAGACCGTGTTCGGCGGCACCGTCGGAGAGATGTTCGGCCGCAAGGTCTCCGCGTTGATGGAGTGGGCAGGCAAGATCGGCTGCCCGATGGTCGGCATCAACGACTCGGCGGGCGCGCGAATCCAGGACGCGGTGACGTCGCTGGCCTGGTACGCGGAGATGGGCCGCCGTAACGACCTGTTGTCGGGTCTGGCGCCGCAGGTGTCGATCATCCTCGGCAAGTGCGCCGGTGGCGCGGTCTACACGCCGGCGAACACCGACATCCTCGTCGGTGTCGAGGACAAGAGCTACATGTTCGTCACCGGCCCGGACGTGATCAAGCAGACGACCGGCGAGGAGATCTCGGCGGAGGACCTCGGCAGCGCCCACAATCAGGCACGCTGGGGCAACATCCACCACGTGGCGCCGTCGGAGAAGGCGGCGTTCGAGTGGGTGCGCGAGTACCTGCAGTACATGCCGTCGAGCTGCTACGAACAACCGCCGGTCATCAATCCCGGCCTGGAGCCGGAGATCACCGAGTCGGACCTGTCGTTGAACAGCTTCATGCCCGACAACGACAACGCCGGCTACGACATGCACGACATCATCATCAAGCTGTTCGACGACGGCGCCTTCCACGAGGTGGGAGAGCTGTTCGCGCCCAACATCATCACCGGTTATGCACGGGTCGACGGGCACAGCGTCGGCGTGGTCGCCAACCAGCCGAGTGTGATGGCGGGAACGCTGGACACCGACTCGTCGGAGAAGGCGACCCGATTCGTGCGGATCTGCAACGCCTTCGGTATCCCGCTGGTGTTCCTGGTGGACACACCGGGCATCCTGCCGGGCTTGGTGGAGGAGCAGAAGGGCACCATCCGGCGTTCCGGCAAGTTCCTGTTCGCCTATGTCGAGGCCGACGTCCCCAAGATCACCGTGGTGCTGCGCAAGGCATACGGCGGTGCCTACGCGGTGATGGGTTCCAAGCAGCTCGGTGCCGACCTCAACTTCGCGTGGCCGTCGGCGAAAATCGCCGTGATGGGCGCGGAGTCGGCTGCCGCGGTGCTGACCCGCCGACAGACCGAAGGCATGTCCGCCGCCGACGCAGACAAGGTCCGCCGCGACTTCATCGACTTCTACAACACGATGATGGCGACGCCGTACCTCGCGGCCGAGCGCGGCTACATCGATGCCGTGATCGAGCCGGCCGAAACCCGACTGCAGCTGCGAAAAGCATTGGCGCAGTTGCGTGACAAGCAGATGCTGCGGACTCCGCGCAAGCACTTCCTGATGCCGATCTGATCCACTCGGCGGCGTCAGGCCACCGATGTCCCCACCAGCCTGCCGATCGCGAACGTCACCACCATCGCGATCGCACCGCCGACGACGACGCGGCACATCGGGCGCCACGGCGACGAACCGCCGAGTCTGGCGCCCGTCGCGCCGGTGATGGCCAGCGCGATCACCACGGTGACGAAGGTGACCGGGATGCGCCAGCTCGCAGGCGTGGCGAGGATCGCCACCAGCGGTAGCAGTGCCCCGAGCGTGAACGACACGGCCGAGGAGAACGCGGCCTGCCACGGATTGGTCAGGTCGTGTGGATCGATGCCCAGCTCGGCCTCGGCATGCGCCTCGAAGGCGTCGTGCTCGGACAGCTCGGCGGCCACCCGGCAGGCCGTCTCGTGACTCAGTCCCTTGTTCTCGTAGATGCCGACGAGCTCGTCGAATTCGGCCTGCGGCGATTCGAGGAGTTCGCGACGCTCCTTGCTCAACAGGCTCTCCTCGGTGTCTCGCTGAGTGCTCACCGAGACGTACTCGCCCAGCGCCATCGACACCGCGCCGGCGGCCAAGCCGGCGATACCCGCGGTGAAGATCGGTCCCCGGTCGACGGTGGCAGCCGCGACACCGACGACGATGCCTGCGGTCGAGACGATCCCGTCGTTGGCGCCGAGGACGCCCGCCCGCAACCAGTTCAACCGATTCGCCAGACCGTTGCCGGCATGCGGCTCACCGGAGTGGCCGTGCCGGTGTGGCTTCTTCCCGTCTTGCGTGGCGTCGGCGGACATACCCCAACTCAACCGCGCGGGAATCGCACTCGCAAGCAAGGTGATGATGCCCTCAGCTGTGCGCGGACCAGCGTCGTGGCCGGACCGAAGCCGGTGCCGAGTGCGCGGTGAGGCCAATTCAGCGCGCTTTCAGTCGGTGCGGGCTAGCGTTTTCTCCTATGGACACCATCAACGGGATTCCTGCCCATCCCTTGCTCGTGCATTTCGTCGTGGTGGCCGTCCCGATCGCTGCGATCCTCGCCGTTGTCGTCGTGCTGTGGCCGCGTGCACGGACCTATCTGGGTGTGGCGCCGGCGCTGATCGCGTTGGTCACCCTGATCGCGTTGCCGATCACGACGTCTGCCGGTGAGTCGCTCGCGGCGAAGTTCCCCGCCTCGGAGGAGATCGCGACGCACGCCGACCGCGGGGAGAGCGTCATCTACGCGGTGGGCCCGCTGTTCGGGCTGCTCGTCGTCTGGTGGTTGCTGTTCAGTCCGCTCGTGCTGGATCGGGTCTCCCTGTCGGCGGGCGTGCTGATGGGTGCGCGTGTGGTCGTCGGTGTGGCGACGGTGGCGGCGGCCGCGGCATCGCTGGTGCTGGTGATCCTCACCGGAGACTCGGGGGCACAAGCGGTGTGGGGTTGATCAACCGCTTCAGAAGACCTTGAGCCCCAGGCGACGTCGCAGTCGCATGTCGTAGACGTAGGTGTGCAGCAGTCCGCGCATCAACCGGCCGACCGCCGGATCGACGAGCCGGGCCATCTGGAGTGTGTGCAGGTACATCCGTTCGTCGCGTTCGGTCCACTCCCACTGCATCATCGTGCGGAACTCCGGCGGCAACCCCGCCTTGATCAGGAAGTTCATCGGACGTCCGAATGCCTTGTGCAGCAGAGTTCCGGCCGGCCCCAGACGGGAGGACAGGAACGACAGGTCCGAAAGGCTCTGCAGCAGTTCGCGGACCGGCGGCTCGATGCGCATCGACCCGACCTGCGCGTACCAATAGTCGCGCACCTCATGATAGGTACGCGGCCACTGCTCGGTGGAGACGTTCAATGTCATACCGAGCCAACGGGAATCGACGACGACGCGGTCGCGTTCCGTGTCCGACAACCTGCCGTAGATCAGCTCATGTTGGTCGATGAAGTACTTCAGCAGGCACACCGCCACCCACAACTGCAAGCGGGAGTTGTTGGCGCTGTAGCGGACCGGACTGGTGTCCGTCGAGTACACGAGGTCGTGTACGCGCGCGAGTTCGTCGTGGACGAACTCGCGGTCGGACGCATCGCCGAGCAGGGCGACCGCGAGAAAGGTGCCGGTGGTGCGCCCTCGCTTGATCGGCCTTTTCACCGCGTTGCCGGAGTCGACGCGACTCTCCACCACGCCGTAGCCGACCTTGGGGTGGGCCAGCTGCATGATCACATTCGATCCGGCGATGGTGGGGCCGATCCCGGTGACCAGATCGCCCGCACGTTCGACGGGCCGACGATGTCGCGCGGAATGCGGCTCGGAGACGAGTTCGTGCTGGTACGCACCCGTCGGATGCGTATCGGAGGACGCCGCCTCGTTGCGGTCGGTGACGGTCATCGGATCACTTCCTCTGCGCCTGCCCCTGACGTCAGGGTAACGCGCGCAGCGGTCATCGAGAACCGTCATCGGTGCCGCATGTTCGTTCCCGGTGTCGTGTTCGCTCCCTCGATCGCAGGAGCGAACACGACAGGGCCGGGCCGACGGCGACCGCCGGGCCCGGCGAACGGCGTCAGTAGCCGCTCGACCGCATCGGTGCCGGGTTGTAGAGCCCGGACCGGCGAGCGGTACCGATCTCGAGAGTCGCCGGGGGCGCCGGGTCGATCTCGGTGAAGCGCTGCAGACCGCCCCAGTCACGTCCCCAGTTGTTGCGTAGGTAGGTCGGCAACATGGTGGGCCGCAGCATCGCCTCGGTGATGCCCAGCGGGCCGCCGGCCTTGCCGGACATCCAGGTCTGACTGTTCTTCCGGGTCGCCTCCTCGTCCGGCATGATGCGCCAGCGGGGAACCTCGAGAACACCGTTGCTGACCTTCATCGGCTGCTGGCAGGGGAACACCATGCCGGGCAACCAGTCGATGAAGACCGGGTCCGTCTGTCCAACCACGTCGTTGAGGGTCTGCAGTGTGGTCACCCGCGGTGGTGTGACGGCCACCCACTCGGACGGTGCGCCCGAGGTGTCCTCGACCTCCACCCGCACGACGTCGGCGCGGGGTGGTGCATCGGCCAGCGGGTAGCGCAGGTTGCGCCAGATCGGTGCGTTGCCGATGTCCAGCGGCGACATCATGCCCACCGGGGTGACGCTGCCGTCGGTCTCGGTCCGGCCGAACCGGACCCGCACCGACTGGCCGGAGTGCTGGACGCCGATGCCGTCGACGGCCTGCACCGACCCGGCGACGGCCATCGTCAGCAGTGGCGCGTCCTCGCTGCGCGGGGGCAGCGTGTACCAGTCGGTGGTCAGCGATCCGGTGCCCATCGGCGACCCGTAGGAGCCCAGGACGGGGGTGTCGGTGGGGCTCAGCCCGAACGGCAGGCTCACGGTGGAACCGTTGACGCCCCGTGCGCCCTGACCGCCCTCGGTGCCACCCTGCGCGGATTCGCTGGGCTGTGTGGACTCGTCGGAGCCCGCCCCACTCTGCGCGGTGTTCTGCGCCGAGGTGGTGGTGCTGTCCTGTTCCTCGGTGGCGTCGGCGGACAGGCGGTTGGGTACCCCGTTGGGTGTGAAGCCCACCGCCGCCGACCCCGACAACGCAGCGGCCACGCCCGGTGCCGGTGTGCCGTTCACGGCAGCAGGTTTCAACAATCCGGTGTTCGGGTCGGCCTCCACGAGCACATCGTCGGCGAGTGCGCACTCGTTGCCGGTCAGCGCCCTTGCGTTGGACTTCAGCCACGACCAACTGTCGCGCTGCACGTAGGCGGCTTTCGCGAACGACGCCACCATGAACAGCACCACCAGAACCGAGATGACCGGCAGCGGCGAGAACTTCAGCTTGTTGAGCCAACTGTCGCCGTGGCCGGTGCGGGTCTTCTCGTCGACGTAGTCGTCGCGGAAGTGATACCAGAGGCCGACCAGCGCGGTGATCACCGCAGCGGCCAGGATGACCCATCCGATCCTGACGCCTGCGAGTGACGGCGGGCGATCCCACCACGGGATGCCGTAACTGCCGACGAACCACCAGCCGTTGGTGCCGGTGAACGCGATGGCGGTGACGGCGAGAACCGCTGCGGCGAAGAACGTCCGGTTGCGTCTCGACCGCAGGATGGCAGGCGCCATCATCGCCCCGGCGGCGGCAGCCAGACCACCGGCGATACCCGCGTACACGCCGAAGTGATGGGTCCACTTGGTGGGCGTGAAGGCGATGAGGAACATCGTGCCGAGGGTGACCGCGATGAGACGCCAGATCGGGGCGCGCGCAACGCCGTTGGGATGTTCGCGGCGCAGCAGTCGGAGCAGGACGACGACGATGCACAGGATCATCATCAGGATGCCGTAGCGGCGGGCCAGCGTGCCGTCGGCGGTCGGGAGGATCAGGTAGTAGTACCGGACCGGTTCCTGCCACCACTCCAGCGTGGGGCCGACGTCGGTGGCGACCTGATTGCCGACCAGCAGTGGCATCAACGGTTGGTCGGCGAAGATCTGGAACAGGACGGCGGTGCCGGCGGCCAGGATCGGCGCGAGCATCGGCAGCAGGCCATCGCGTGTGCGACGCGTGACGAGTGCCTTGATGATCGGCCGGACGCCGGCCAGCAGGGCCGCCACGGCCATCAGACCACCCGGTGCGAGCGCGAGGGTGAAGGCCGCGGTCACCACCGCGATCGCGTAGGGCAGCAGACGTCTCGTGGCGATGGCGCGCTCGACGCAACACCAGGTGAGCAGCGCACCCACCGCCTCGGCGGGTTCGGGACGCAGACCGTTGTTGTACGGCAACCAGATCGCCAGGAAGACGAACGCCGCCGACCACACGGCAGGCGTGCTGTGACGCACCGCCCGGCCCAGCCGGGGGATGACCTCGCGGCTGATCAGCCACCAGCCGAGAAGGCCGAGCAGGAAGGCGGGAAGGCGCATCCACGGTGCCGACAGGCTGACGTGGGTCATCGCGGAGATGATCTGGTAGTGCCAGCCGAACGGGTCCTGCGGGACACCGAAGTATCGGAAGTAGTTGTCCACATAGCCTGCGCCACTGGCGATGCGGCCGACGGTGAAGTTGTATCCGTCGTCGGACGTGTTGGCGCCGCCGATCCACCAGAACGCCAGGATGGCGAACACGGCCACGTCGACCGGCCGGACCGTCCACCAACTCGACGGCAGGAAACGCTTGTGCCCGCGCCCATCCCGACGGTCGAGGAGCCCGAGCGCGATGAGCGACAGAACCGTCATCAGGATGCCGAAGACGATGACCGCCCACTTGATCGGGGTCGGCGAGCTGACGTACCGCGTGTCGATGGTCGCGTGGAACGAAAGACCTTCGCGCGGCGCGCTTTGCGGGAGGTCGGTGTAGACACCGACGACCTGCGGGCGCATCTCGTGATCGGCCACGCGGAAGGTGGTCAGACCGGAGTCGTCGGTTGTGGGCAGGCCGTCGAAACGTGCCTCCACACCGGTGCCGTCCGCGCGGAACAGGATGCGGCAGTCGGGATCGGACTGCGCGGCTCGGCGATCGGTGTTGAGGATGACCACGTCACGATCGGTGACCGTCAACTGGTCTGCCGTGGCCCGGATCATCAAGGCGCGTGCCGCGGCGTCCTGGCCGCCGGTCGGGATGGTCGAGAGCAGTAACCCGCCGTCAGGTGGCAGTTCGCCGGCCAGCGAACACGGCACGGTGACGTTCATGTCGATGGGCACGTACGAGACCAGGGGCGCGGCGACGTTGCCGACCTGTTGCCCCTGAGGCCAATTCAACTCCGCGGTCGTCTGCTCGACGGGCAGCAGCGGGGTGAGGATCGCCATCAGGGCGCCGAGCAGACCGGCGACGACGGCGACGATCTTCACCGTCCGGTGCGTGTGGGTGCGGCCGGTGTCCCGCGGCGCGGGATCTTCTCCGGCGGTGGACGTCGGTGTCTCAGTCGTCATCTGATTGCGGCTCCACCCTGATCGAACCGGTACGTGACCAGCCCCATTGTGTCGTCTGCGTAGTGTTCACCCGGACCGTCGGTGCGCCGTCGACGAACGGTGTGAGTCGTTCCAGCGCACCCCATTCCCGCGTCCAGTCGTCCTTCAGATACGTGGGCACCGCCTGTGCCGAGGTCGTCGACTCGGAGATCGACAGCAGTCCACCGTCGGCACCGGCCTGCCATGTCTTGGACTGTGAGTTGGCCAGCGGATAGTCGGGCAGGATGCGCCACTGGGGGACCTGCGCCACACCGTTGGTGATGCGTAGCGGTTGCTGGCACGGGAAGTGCGCGGCAACGGTGAAATCGATCAGTGTCGGCGACTGCGTGCCGACGACCTCCTGCAGCGTCTGTAGGGCCGGTGCGCGCGGCGGGGTGATGCCGATGAACTGGGCCTGCCCGAGGTTGTTGTCGAGCAAGGACAGTCGCATCACGGTCGCCCGCGGCGGTGCGGCTGACATCGGTACGCGCAGGTTGCGCCACGGCCGGTTGGTGATGACCGGTCCGGGATCGATGGGCAGCACGTCGGGACCGACCTGGGTGAACGCGCCGTCGGGGCCCGGCACACCGAACTGCACGACCAACTTCTGGCCGAAGTTGCGGACACCGAACGTGTCGATCGTCGACACCGCACCCGCAGTGCTGAACACGAGCAGCGGCGACACCGCGCGGTTGCGCGGCAGGTCGTACCAACCGGTGGTCAGGCGGGCCTCGCCCGGATAGCCGTAGCTGCCGAGGACCGGTGTGGTGGCGGGATCGAGGCCGTAGGGCAGCGCCACGGTCGATCCGTTCACGGTGCGTGGGCCGGTGCCGCCGGTGGTGCCGGCACCGAGCCCGCCGGTGATGGCGAACGGTTTCGCCATGCTCGCGGACACGTTCATCTGCCCGGGCCGTTGGCTGCCGGGATCGGGATAGAGGTCACCGGGCACACCGTCGGGCGTGAACCCGACCGAACCCTGTCCGGACAGCGCCGCCGACACCGACTCGCCGTTCGCCGGCTGCAACATCCCGACGTTGGGGTCCGGTTCCACCAGCACCTGGTCGGCCATGCCGCAGGTGTTGCCCGACAGCGCGCGCACGTTCTCGGCGAAGACGGTGGTGGCCGGATAGCGGGTCACCGCGGCCTTGGCGAACACCAGTACCTCGGCGATCACCATCAGACCGGCGATCACCGCGATCGGGGAGGAAGCCACGAACAGGCGACGCCGGTCGGCCGTGCTCTGGCCGGTCAGGTCACCCTCGTGCGCGAGTCCCTTGTTCTCCACGTAGTCCAGCCGCAGGTGCTGCCACACCGCGACCGCGGCCGCGACGACGGCGAGCACGAGGAACAGGGTGGAGACGGGATGTCCGGCGATCACCGGCGCGCGGTCGAACCAGGAGATGCCGTATTCGTAGGCGAACGGCCAGGCGTTGTAGCCGGCGGTCGCGGCGGCCATCGCGAACAACAGACCGGAGACGAAGACGGTCAGGTTGCGCGCCGAGCGCGCCGCCGACTGCTGCACGGCCAACGTGGCGGTGGCCGCGATCGCGGCCGCGAGCCCGGCGAAGATGCCGAACTGGAGTGTCCACTTCGTCGGGGTGAAGGCGAGCAGCAGCAGCGTGACGCCGATCGATCCGATCAGCCGCCAGGTGGGCCCGGGGTCGACGGCCAGGATGCGCACCCGGCGCAACATGACCGCGACGGTGACGATCAGCCCGGCCAGCAGCAACAGCACCGGCACGCGTCGCGTCAGGGCCGCGTCGTCGGTGGTGACCGAGATGAAGTAGTAGCGCAGGAACTCCTGATGCCAGGAGATCGTGGGACCGACCTGGTAGCGCAGCTTCATCGCCTCGAGCACGGCTGCCAGCGTCTGATCCCGGAACACCACGATCAGCACCAACAGTCCGGCGGCACCGATCGGTGCGACCAACGCGAGCGTGCCTGACTCGCGTCGACGATCGAGCAGGACGCGCAGCAGCGGGCGTGCCGACACCAGCAGGATGGCCACCGCGATCACGCCCTGCGGGGCGAGGGCCAGCGTGAAGCCGGCCGCGATCGCCGCGGCCGCGGCCGGCAACAGACGTCGGGTGGCGATCGCACGCTCGGCGGCCCACCAGGTCACCAACGACCCGAGCACGATGATCGGTTCGCTGCGCAGACCGCTGTTGAACGGCAGCCAGAACGCGATGAACACCAGCATCGCGGCCCACAGGGCCCAGCCGCTGCGACGGACACCGGCACCGAGCCGTCCCAGCAGGACCCGGCTGAGGATGAACCACGACAGCAGACCGGCCACCAGGGCGGGGATGTGCATCCACAGGATGGACGGGGAGACCGACGACCAGTGCGCCAGGAAGCTGTAGTACCAGTCGAACGGCGCCTCGGGGATGCCGTACCAGCGGTAGTAGTTGGCGAGATAGCCCGACGCGTCGGCCGTGCGCCCCATGTTCAGGATGTAGCCGTCATCGGCGGTGCCGGCGCCGAGGAACCACCAGATCAGCAGTACGACGGTGGCCACGACGTCGGTGCTGCGGGGACGCAGCGACCGCCACAGCATGCTCAGCCGCCCGCGTCCCGCGTCGCCGCGGTACCCGATCCGGCGGTGATGACCGTGGATGCGGTCGAGCAGGTACAGGGCGACCAGCGCGACGAGCACCGCGAGTACCGCGAGGATCATCACGACGAGCTTGAGGACGGTCGGCGAACTGACATAGCGGTTGTCGATCTGTACGTGCACCCGAAGACCGGCCGACCCGGCCGCGGCGATCTGCTCGGTGGTCAGCGACGTGAAGATGCCGTCGACCTGGGGGCGCTTGTCCGGCGGCAACGTGGTGGCCGCACCCAGGTCGCCGGAGAGTCCGACGAATTGCGCGCCCGGCCCGGTCGGCGCCGACCAGATGTGCAGCTCGCGACAGTCGGCGAGACGATCGCGGGGCGCGCTCGCCGCGACGCTGTTGCGGAACGTCACGGCCACGGCATCGCGGGTGGCCGTGACATACAGGGCGGATGCCTTGCTCTTCGGCGCCGCGGTCGGCATCGTCGTCAGGATCTGGCCGCCCTTGGCGGGCAGATCGGTCAGCGCGGCGCAGGGGATGCGGGCATCCAGCGTGTGCGGCGTCTGGGCGATGAGCGGTGCATAGACCGACGCCGTCTGCGTGTCGGAAGACGTCGGCCCGGCCGGCCAGTCGAACGACGCATCGGTCGCCTTGACCGGCAGAAACGGGGTGATCGCACATAAGACGATGCCCACCAGACCTGCCACCACAGCGACTGTTCGGGCGGTGCCCGCGGACACCCTGGATGTCGGTTTCGGCGCGTCCGGCGCAGAGGTCGGGGCTGTCACAGGCACGCTGTCAGATGCTATGTGACTTCCCTGAGAGTACCTAGTTGACGCACATGGCAGCGCAAGGTCGGTCACCTTCTTCTACTAGGGTCTCGGTCTGATGACTTCCACTCCTCGATGGGCGGCTCCCCGCGTCTGGGCGGCGATCGCCACCGCTGCCGGACTCGTTGCGATCATCGCTGCGATCCTGACGCCGCTGCTCCCCGTCACCACGCACAACGCGTCGATCGACTGGCCCGAACGCGACCTGGCAGGCGCGTCCACCGCGTCGGTCACCGCGCCGTTGGTCGCCCAGGCGCCGGCCGGTCTCGACGTGTCCGTCGGATGCCGAACCCTCGCACAGACCCCCGACGACGCCACGACCATCGTCGTCTCGACGATGCCCGCGGCCGGCCTGCAGGCGCGGGACAAGGCGCTGTTCGTGACCGCGAACGCCGACTCGGTCGCCGTGACGTTGCGCGGCAAGGATCTGGTGCACGCCTCCCGGGCGGATCTCGCGCGCTGTGAGCGGCTGTTCGTCCACGCGTCCACGTCCGGTGTGCGCGCGGGGTTCGAGGGGCTGGGACCCGCGGTCACCGCCGACCCTGCCCAGCGGCCGCAGGTGTCGGGTGTGTTCACCGGATTGGAGACCCCGCAGGTGCAGCGTGCCGTCGCGGCGCGCTCGGGTGACGCCGGGCTGTCGGTGCACGTCGACATCGACAACCGCTTCGACAGCAGCCCGTCGGCGGTGAAGCTCGCGGTGATGGTCATCGGGATTCTCGCGGTGATCCTGGCGTTCATCGCGATCGCGGTCCTCGACGTCGCCAATGGCTACCACCGTCGCATCGGGCGGATGAATCTGCGCAGGTTGCTGTTCCCGCGGGTCGCCGACATCGCGGTGACCGCCGCGCTCGTGGTCTGGCACTTCCTGGCGGCCGGTTCGTCGGACGACGGCTACATCATCGCGATGGGCCGCAACGCGCACGACGCCGGCTATCTCGCCAACTACTACCGGTTCGCCGGCATCCCCGAGGCACCGTTCGACTGGTACTACAGCTTCTTGTCGCACTGGGCCTCGGTGACCACCGCCGGGGTCTGGATGAGGTTGCCTGCGCTGATCGCGGGGCTCGTCTCCTGGTTCATCCTCAGCCGGGTGCTGCTGCCCCGACTCGGCGGCGCCATCCGCCGTTCGCAGTGGGCGATGTTCACCGCCGCTGCCGTGTTCGTCGCGTTCTGGATGCCTTTGGCCAGCGGACTGCGCAGCGAGGGCATCGTCGTCCTCGGCTCGTTGCTCACCTGGTGGGGAGTGGAACAGGCCGTCGCCACCCGGCGCATGTTGCCCGCTGCGGGTGCGGCGCTGGCCGCGGGGCTGACGCTCGCCGTCGCGCCCCACGGGATCATCGCGGTGGCTCTGCTCATCGCGGGCTCCCGCCCGATGTTGCGCACCCTGCGTCGGCGACGACACGAGAACGGCTTGCTGCCGTTGTTGGCGCCCGTCGCTGCGGCGGCGGCCTTCGTGGTGATCGTGGTGTTCCGCGATCAGACACTCGCCACGGTCGCCGAGGCGATCCGGGTGCGCTACACCGTCGGTCCGACGCTGGTCTGGTATCAGGAACTGCTGCGCTTCTACTATCTGTCGCTCACCACCCAGGACGGCTCCCTGGTCCGGCGTGTGCCGTTGCTGCTCCTACTCGCCGCGGTGTTCGTGACGTTGGCGGTCATGTTGCGGCGCAAGCACATCCGCGGCCTGGACCCGGGCCCGGTGTGGCGCCTCGTGGGCGCGGTCCTGCTGACCGTGCTGTTGCTGTCGTTCACCCCGACCAAATGGACCGTGCAGTTCGGCGTCTATGCGGGCGTCGCGGCGGGCATGGCGGCGGTCGCGACGGTGGCGGTGGCGCAGTCGGCGCGGCGGTCGCCACGCAATCTATGGATGTACATCACCGCGTTGCTGTTCGCCTGCGCCCTGGCCGCGGCGGGCAAGAACGCCTGGGGTTGGGGCTATGACTTCGGTATCGCCTGGTTCGACAAGGCGCCGGTGATCGCCGGTGTCCAGTTGTCGTCGATCTTCTTGGTGCTGACGGCCTTGGCGCTTGCGGTCGCGGTGTGGTTCCACCTGCGGATCGACGTCGTCACCGAAAGCGGTGTGCGCGGTGGCGAGCGTCGTCCGGTGTCGCGGTGGTATTCCGCGATCGCGTCGGCGCCGATGCTGGTGATCGCCACGCTCGTGGTCCTCGTCGAACTCGTACTGTTCGCCAAGGCGGCAGCGGTCCGCTCGGACACCTACACCACGTTCAACGCGAACATGCGTGCGTTGTCGGGTGACACATGCGGCATGGCAGACCAGGTCTTGGTCGAAGAAGATGCCAATCGTGGTGCGCTGCAACCGATCGGTACCAGGAACATATCGCGTGCGCTGGCCGGGGACGACTCCACCGGCTTCACTCCGGACGGGGTGGCCGGAGATCTGACGCCCGACCCGACCTCGCTCGGTGCGGGCACCATCAATACCTCCGGCGACCTGTCCCGTCCGTTCGTGGTGACCGGCGGTCCGCCCGGGACCACCGGCGGCACCGGACCACGGACGGTCAACGGTTCCACGGCCGCACTGCCTTTCGGGCTGGATCCGGATCGCACCCCCGTGCTGGGCAGCTACGGACACGACAACGGGACCGCCGAACTCACCTCGAGTTGGTACCGACTGCCCGACCACGCATGGTCGCCCCTGTTGGTGATCACCGCGGCCGGGCCGGTCTTCTCCGTCGACCAGGATGGCGTGCCGCTGGCAGGCCGGTCGTTGAAGGTGGAGTTCGGGCATGCCGACGACGCCGGCAGGGTCACGCCGGTCGGACGTCCTTACGTACCCATCGATCCCGGGCCCGGGCGAGCGAACCGGCCATGGCGCAACCTGCGTATCCCGATGTCCGCGGTGCCTGCGAAGGCGACGACGATGCGGATCGTCGCGGTGGACGACAACGTGAGTCCGGATCAATGGCTGGCGTTCACGCCGCCGCGCGCACCGGTCCTGACGACGTTGCAGGAGACGGTCGGGACGCAAACGCCTGTGCTGCTGGATCTCTCGGTCGGCAGTCAGTTCCCGTGTCAGCGGTCGATCACGAGTCGTGACGGCGTCAGCGAGGTGCCGCAATGGCGGATTGTTCCCGACCAGACCACCACGAACTCCAAGTCCAAGACCTGGCAGGCATCGATCAACGGCGGAATCCTCACCACCCCCGAGGCATTGACGAGAGCGAACACCATGGCCACCTATCTCGACCACGACTGGTACCGGGATTGGGGTGGGTTACAACGGCTGTCGCCGCTGGTGCCCGATGCGCGACCGGCGACGTTGACCACCGGGACCGCCTCCACCTGGGGCTGGAACCGACCCGGCGCACTGAGGGTGGTGGCGCAGAATGACTGACAGCCGAATCCGCACCGCCAAGATCGTCGCGGTCGTCGCGGGCGCGCTCGGCGTGCTGCTGGCCATCGCCGCCCCGTTCCTGCCGGTCAGTTACACCAAGTCGGAGCTCAAGTGGCCGCAGGCGGCCGCGGCCAGCGGATCCGATGCGCCGGTCGTCCAGAACGTCGCGGCGCCCAATGTCTCGTATGTGCCGGTGTCGATGGACATCTCGGTGCCGTGCCGACTCGCCGCCGACCTGCCCGCCAGCGGTGGGGTGTTGTTGTCGACGGTTCCGGACAATGGCGCCGAGGCCGGCAAGGTCGGGCTGTTCATCCGGGCCACCAAGGACCAGATCCTGGTCACGCAGCGCAATGCGGTGCTGCTCAACGTGCCCCGAGCCGCCGCGGAGGGTGACGCCGACTGCACCGTGGTGATCCGGTCGGACACCGACGGCACCCGGGGTGCCGTCGACGGCCTCGACGGGGACACCGGTACCCGGTCGTTCCGACTCGACGACCCGAACGCACGTCCCCAGATCATCGGTGTCTACACCGATCTCCCGAAAACCGCGTCGACCGAGGGGCTCTCGTTCCGGTCGACGATCGACACCCGGTTCATCTCCAGCCCCACCCTGCTCAAGGGTGCGCTGCTGATCCTCGGCGTGATCATGACCCTGCTGTCGATGGCGGCCCTCGCGGTGCTCGACGCCCAGGACGGTCGTCGATTACGACGATTGCTGCCTGCTCGATGGTGGCGGCCGACGCCGGTCGACCTGGTGGTCACCGCGGTGCTCGTGGTGTGGATGTTCATCGGTGGCAATACCGCCGATGACGGATATCAGGTGACCGTCGGCCGAATAGCCCCGGGCGCAGGCTATCTCGACAACTACTATCGCTACTTCGGTGCGCCACAGGACCCGTTCGGGTGGCACTATCAGTATCTGTCGCTGTGGATGCAGGTCAGTACGGCAACTCCGTGGCTGCGTCTGCTGCCGCTGCTGTTCGCCCTCGCCGGTTGGTTCCTGATCAGTCGGGGGGCGCTGCCCCGGCTCGGGAACGCCGTGCGGAACTCGAGCGCCGCCCGGTGGGCCGCGGCACTGGGGTTCCTCGCGGTGTGGCTGCCGTTCAACAACGGTCTGCGCGTCGAACCGGCACTGTCGGTGGGCATTCTGCTCACCTGGGTGCTCGTGGAGCGGGCCATCGCCACCGGACGGTTCTTCCCGCTCACGCTCGGCATCCTGTCCGCGGCGTTCACGCTGACCATCCATCCGGCCGGAGCGGTGGCGATCCTGCCGTTGCTCGCCGCGATCCGCCCGTTGCTGAAGCGTCTTCGGCAGCGCCGCAAGCGAGATGGTCTCCTGCCGCTGCTGATGCCCGTCCTCGCGGCCGGCCTGGCGGTACTGTTCGAGATCTTCGCCGACCAGACGCTCGCGTCGATCATGGAGGGCGTACATGTGCAGGGCATCGTCGGTCCGACCAACGAGTGGTGGACCGAGGCGATGCGCTACTACATCCTGCTCAACCCGACTCCGGACGGGTCGATAGCGCGACGCGTCGGCATCTTCGTCACCATCCTGGCGGCCGCCATCATCGTGCTGACGCTGCTGAGCCGTCGGCGGGTGCCCCGGGTGTCGAGCGCACCCCTGTGGCGGTTGCTGGCGATCACGGCGGGCGCCGTCGCGGTTCTCGCGTTCGTGCCCACCAAGGCAACTCACCAGATGGGTCTGTTCGCGTGTCTGACCGGCGTGCTGGCTGCCGCGGCGACCGCATTCCTGAGTCCGACGGTGATGCGTCGTCGGTGTAACCGCACCTTCATCGCCGCGGCGTGCGCGTATGCGCTCGCGGTGGCCTTCGCCGGCCGCAACCAGTGGTGGTACGTCGGCAGTTACGGCATCCCGTGGGGTGACGACACGCCCAACCTGCGGGGTATCGGGCTTTTCGTGCCGATCCTCGTGGTCGCCGTCGCGCTGACCCTGTGGGGTGTCTGGCAGTACTACCGTGACGACCGGCTCGTCGAACGTGGTGAATCGGCGGAGATCTCCGGTGATCCGAGTCTGATCCAACGGATCCCGACCTACTCGCTGTCGATCGTGGCCGCCGCGATGTTGCTGTTCACCTTCGTGTCCTTCGCCAAGGCCATTCAGACGCAGCGAGATTCATGGTCGTGGACGAGTTCGAACATCGACGCCATGCGTGGCAACCCGTGCGCCTTGGCAGATGCCGTTCTCGTCGAGGACGACCCGAACGCGGGGTTGTTGCCGGCCGCTCAGGTTGCCGGACAGTCGAATCCGTCGCCGGGTGCCGCGCTGGCCGGTGCGCAGATGGACGGTTTTGATCCGAACGGTGTGTCCGCGCATCTGGAGTCCGAGGCCGACAGCAATCAGACATCGTCGGGAACCGACCGCACCCAGACCGATCCGGCCGATGCGCAGAACGAGCCGAGTGGTACCGCCGGGGCGGCCGACACCGGCGGTGGTACCACCGCCACCCGGGGCGTCAACGGATCGTCGGTGCGATTGCCGTTCGGTCTCGACCAGAAGCGTGTACCGGTGCTGGGTACCTATGGAACATCCACCGGCCGTGGACATCTGACCTCGGACTGGTATCAGCTACCCGCGCGCAGCGACGACAAGCCGCTCGTGACGATGGCGGTCGCAGGCGAGATCGAGTACGTGGACGAACTCGCCGTCACCCACCCGGGCCAGAAGTTGCGTCTGGAGTTCGGTCGGGTGGAGCCCGATGGGCAGGTCACGACCACCGCATCGATGAAACCGTTGGACATCGGCAACGATCCCGAATGGCGAAACCTCCGGTTCCCGCTCGACGAGGCACCGCCGCGGGCCACCGTCGTGCGTGTCGTCGCCGACGACACGTCGTCGGATCCGGCTCAGTGGCTGGCCATCACCCCACCGCGCGTGACGCCGATGGTCACTCTGAACACGTTGGTGGGTAGTGAGGATCCCGTGCTGCTCGACTGGGAGGTCGCGTTCGCGTTCCCGTGTCAGCGTCCCGCAGCGGCGGTCAACGGCGTCCTGGAGACACCACAGTGGCGGATCACCCCGGATGCCGAAGGCGAGCGCGTGAACTCGCGGCGCTGGATGGCCGGCGATTACGGCGGGCCCCTCGGCATCGTCGAGAACGAGTTGCGTCCGGTTGTGCTGCCGTCGTATCTGCGCAACGGTTGGGCCAAGGACTGGGGCAGCCTGCAACGCCTCACGCCGTTGAAGCCTCAGGTCACCGCGGAGTTGGACGTCACCGACGACGTGCACACCGGGCTCTGGAATCCCGGCCCGATGCGGGCGATCAAGAACTGACGAACGGGCGCCCACTCCGATGAGTGGGCGCCCGTCCCGTTCCCGCGAGGTTTCCGAGAGCCCCGCCTTGATTCCACAGGGCCTGTCCGCGGACGACAGGTGTCGCGGACACCGTCATGCCGACCAGCCGACGAGTGCGGTACGGCGGCTGACGTGCCCTGCGTCTCGCAGCCGGTGCGGTGTGAGAGGGCACAGACGGTCCGGATGCGTGGTGGCGCAACGAGACCGGGTGACCGCTCGATACGGGTGGTCATGCAGCCGGCGGGAACACGAGTCACCTGGCCGCGAAACCCGGAGCCCGGTCGACGGGACCGAGCGCCGAGCCGACCGTCAGTGTCGGATCGGGGCGGGACTCCAGAGTCCGCTGCGGGTCTCGGTTCCGGTGTCGATGTCGGCCAGTGTGGTCACGTCACCGTACGGCGTGTAGCGCTCCAGGGAACCCCAGTCGCGGCCGATGTCGTCCTGCAGGTAGGTGGCCATGGAGTTGGACTCCTGCGAGACCTCGATCCAGCCGAGAGGTCCACCGCCATAAGAGTTCTGCCACGCCGACACCGCGGCGGCCAGGTCGGCGCCTGGCTTGATCCGCCACTTGGGGATCTCCACGACACCGTTGCGATGGGTGAACGGCCGCTGACACGGGAACACGAGGCCGGACGTCCAGTCGACCTGGACGGGGTCCTCGCGGCCGACGACCTGCTGCAGTGTCCGCATCTGCGGCAGGCGCGGCGGGGTCACGACGATGAAGCGATCCGAGGACAGATTGTCGTCGTTGGCGACGATACGGACCGCGGTGATGTCGTCGGGCAGCGAATCGGTGGTGACCCGCACGTTGCGCCACGATGGCCGCGGGCCCGGATCGATCATCTCGGTGTTGCCCGAGGCATGCAGCGACGCGTCGCGCGTGCCCGGCTCGATCGGATCGGTCGTGTACTCCAGCAACAGATTCGGGTTGTCGAACAGGCCTGCGACCGAGAACGACAGCAGCGGTCGCTGCTTGAAGTCGTCGGGCAGTGCGTACCAGGCGGAGGTCAGTTTGGCCGGGATCTGATCGGTCGTCGAGTAGCTGCCCATCACCGGTGTGGTCGCCGGGTCCAGGAAGAACGGCAGATCGGCAAAGCTCCCGTTGACGCCTGCGGCCGAAGCGACCCCACCGCCGGTACCGCCGGTGTTGGCGGTCAGGACATCCGGGGAATCGGCGGCCGAGCCGGCGAGCACACCGAGTGAGCCCTCGCTGGCGGTTGTCTCGAGATCGACGGGGACACCGTTGGCGGTGAACCCCGTGGTGGCGGGCCGAGGTGCATCGGGTGGCGCCGTTGCAGGTCCGGCGAGGGGGTCCGCGATGGAGCCGTCGACCGGTTGCAGCAGATACCGGCTGGGGTCGGACTCCACCCAGATCTTGTCGGCCATACCGCATTCCCGGCCCTTCAACGCTTCCCAGTTCGAGCGGGGAACGGAATAGGACGAACTCTGGTTGACCGCCGCGAACAGCGCGGTCACGAGGAGGAACACCACCACGCCGCATGACGCGAATGCCAGTGGCGCCGATGCGATGGTGCCCCAGGCGCGGCGATACCAGGTGCGGGACTTGGGATGAGCGGGGTCGGCGGGATCGACACCGGTGAACGGTTCTCGGAAGTGGAACCACAGGGCGAGCAGGAGGAGCGCGAGTGCGATGTACAGCAGCAGATTCGCGAGGTTCACCCCGAACGTCACCTGCGAGACACCCCACGGCATGCCCCACGCGGACGAATAGTAGAAGGAGTTCGGTGCCGTGAACGCGAGGCCGGTGACGAAGACGACGAGCGAGGCGAACAACGTCCGATTACGCCGCGAGTGCATGGTCTGATTGCTGGCCGCGATGGCCGCGATCGCTGCCAATGCCGCTGCGAGACCGGCGAACACACCGAAGTGGTGGGTCCACTTGGTCGGCGTGAACATGAGGAACACCAGGGACGCGAAGGTGATCCCGACGATGCGGCGGGCGGGCCCGAGCGCGGTTCCCGGGATGCGGGACCGACGGATGAGCATCGCCGCGGACACGACCAGTCCGAGGATCATCACCAGCACGGCGAACCGACGTGCGATGGAACCGTCGGCCGAGTAGGCGAACAACGAGGAGTAGCGGCTGATCTCGTTGTACCAGTGCATCGACGGTCCGAGTGCCGTCTTCATCTTCGACGACTCGAGGAACGCGCGCAGAGTCAGGTTGGAGAACACCACGAAGATGACGAATGTGCCCGCGGCGACGATCGGGGCCAGGAGCGCGACATACGCCCAGCGGTCCGTGCGCCCGTCCGGCGCGGACCCGATCACCTTCGCCCGCTTGATGAGTGCCAGGATCATCGGTCTTGCGCCGGCGATCAGCGCGGCGACCGCGAGGAGACCGGTGGGACCTGCGGCCAGGCTGAACGCACCGACGAGGCATGCCACCGCAGCCGGCAGCAGACGGCCGGTGGCGATCGCACGCTCCACCGAACACCAGGTGAGCAAGGCGCCGAGGCAGATGATCGGCTCGGGGCGCAGTCCGTTGTTGAACGGGAACCAGAAGGCGAGGAACACGAACGCGGCGGTCCAGGCGACGGCGGGCCGCGCGAGGGCAGCTCTGCCGAGCCGCGGCAAGACCTCGTGGCTGATGATCAGCCAGACTCCGATCCCGCAGAGCAGGGCCGGTAATCGCATCCACGGACTGGCCACGCTCACGTGGCTGAGCAGGCCGAAGACCTCGTAGTACCAGCCGAACGGCGCCTCCGGTGCGCCGTACCACCGGAAGTAGTTGGCGGTGTACTGCGCGTCCTGTGCCACCCGTGACATCGTCAACAGGTAGCCGTCATCGGAGGTGTTGGGGCCGATGAAATGCCACAGGATCAGGGAACCGATGACGACGTAGTCGCGCGCATTGAGGCGCCACCAGCGGGCCGGCAGGAAACGGCGATGTCGGCGCCCGTCCGTGGAGTCGAGCACGGCCAACGCCACCAGCGACAGCAACGTGCACACGATCCCGACGATCAGCACGATCCACTTGAGGATCGTCGGAGCCGTGGAGTACCGGGAATCGATGGTGACGTGCGCGCTCAGCCCGGGCAGTGTGGCCGCAGACCCGTCGAGATCGGTGAACAGACCGGTGACCTGAGGCCGCTGGTCCTTGTCGTACGTGTTCGACTCGCGACCGACGGTGGAGCCGGTGAGTGGTTCACCCTGGTCGTTGTGCATGCCGACGAACTCGGCGGCCACGGCGTCGGAATCGGCATGGACGGCGATCTCACGGCAGTCCTGCGAGCGGACCTGATCGAGGGTCGCCGAGACCAGCGGGACATTGCGGATGACGACCTCGATGGTCTGTCGGTCCGCCGGATCGCCGGGTTGACCGGTCTTTCGGATGAACAGCCCTCGCTCGGGGGCCTTCTCCGCCTCCTTCGGCGTGGTCGACAGGAGGACGGACTCGCCATCACCGAGTTGTTCGATGGCAGTGCACGGAACGTGCGCATCGAGATCGATCGGAACATAGCTGATCAGCGGGGCCGCCACCGAGCCGACGTTGCCGTTCTGGGGCCAGGAGATCTGCGCCGTCGTCTGGTTGACCGGCATCAGGGGTGTGGCCAGCGCCATCAGGAAACCGAGCAGGCCCGTGACTATGGCGACGATCTTGGCCCGTCGTACGGTCTGCAATGGCACAAAGAGAGATGGTAACCCTTGAGTCTGAGCCGCTCTGACCGCCCGAACCCCTGAACTATGGTTGAACCCATGTCAGATGCCGAGGCCACCGGAGAACCCCTGCCGATTCTGCTGCTCAACGGGCCGAACCTGAACACGCTGGGTGTTCGGCAGCCCGAGGTCTACGGAACCGACACGCTGGCCGATGTCGTCGAACTCGCGGAGCAGACTGCGTCGGAGCTCGGTTTCGGCCTGCGGGCCGCCCAGACCAACCACGAGGGTCAGATGATCGACTGGATCCACGAGGCCCGTGGTCACGTGAGCGGCATCGTCATCAACCCCGCCGGCTGGACCCACACATCGGTGGCGTTGGCCGACGCGCTGGTGGTCCCCGAGGTGCCGATCATGGAGGTTCACATCAGCAACGTCCACAAGCGTGAGGCGTTCCGGCACCACTCGTATGTGTCGCCGATCGCGTCGGGGATCGTCGTCGGCTACGGCATCCGGGGCTACGAGTTCGCGATCAGGCGATTGGTCGAACTCGTGTCATGACCGATCTGGATGCCGTCGGCCAGACTGCGCTCGGGGTTGCCCTGGCGCGGGGGATCGAGTCGTTGCAGCCCGACGCGCTGTTCCGCGATCCGTTGGCCGAGGCGATCCTGGCGAGCTCCCGCCCCGACGTCCGGGCATCCGACCACATCGAGGTGCACCGTGAACGTCGAGCGATGTACCTCTGGATCGTCGCCCGGACGGTGTTTCTCGATGCCGTCTTCGAGCGGGCGACGGCGTCGGGCATCGGGCAGTTCGTGATTCTCGGGTCCGGTCTCGACGGCCGGGGCTTCCGGTGCGAGTTCGCCGACGATGCGCGTCTGTTCGAGATCGATCGGCCGCAGATCGTCGACATCAAGGAATCGGCCGTGGCCGACAGCGGGCTCGCGCCCACCGTCGACCGCCGGCCGGTGGCATGCGACCTCGGCGACGACTGGCTACGGGCCCTGCAGGACAGCGGGTTCCGTCCCGACTTGCCGTCGGCGTGGCTCGCCGAGGGGTTGTTCGTGTATCTCCCCGATGACGTCGTGACCCGCGTGATCGAGGGTGTCGGCGTGGCGTCGCAGCCGGGGTCGCGGATCGGCGCCACGGTGCGCTCCACGCGTCGAGGACCCGAGTCCGCCGACGACCCGTACGCCGAGATCCGTGCGCTCTGGCACGACAATCCCGACATCGCGCAGGCCTTCGAGTCGAGCGGGTGGGACTGTTCTGTCACCGACAGTCGGACGGTGCTGGCCGCCCACGGTCGTC
The DNA here is from genome assembly GCF_048537895.1 of Gordonia sp. CPCC 206044. NCBI lineage: Bacteria > Bacillati > Actinomycetota > Actinomycetes > Mycobacteriales > Gordoniaceae > Gordonia > Gordonia sp. CPCC 206044. The sequence goes on along the minus strand of NZ_JBCLVL010000010.1, from coordinate 118,455 downwards.
GGCTCCCGGACTCGGCTCAGCGTGCCTCGTCGCTGTTGGCGGGTGTGCGCCGCGGCTGACCGGTCGAGCGGTCACCGATAGGTGCCGAAGTCCCCGCGTACGCCGAGACGGGTCAGAAAGGCTGCGCGGTCGAAGTCGGTGCGGGCCGCATCTTCGGCGACCACGTGCCCGGCATCGGCCAGCGCATCGACGGATTCCCACGTGACGGTCGTGACCACGTTGAACTCACTCGGCCCGTCCGTCAGTGTCATCACCTCGTTGCGAAGGATGCCCGGTTGGTCGCCGAGGAGTGCGTGCGTGTGGTGGACACGCTCGAGGAATTCGTCCATCGAGTCGGCGGGTACGGAGAATTTGTCGATGCGGTGTGTTGTCGTCATGCGAACACTCTGATAGTTCACGTTCACTTGAAGTCAAGAGGTGAAAATTGGTGCAACTCAGAGGTTGCACTAGCGCGGGTGTTGATGCAACCATGGAGTTGCACATAAACACACTCGAGGAGGTCACCATGGACACCGATTTCGATCGCATCGAACGTGAGATCAGTATCGACGCACCCGCGGATCGGGTGTGGTCGCTGGTCAGTGAGCCCGGCTGGTACATCAATTCGGAGCAGATCGTGGGCCACGAGATTCGACGTGACGGCGACATCGCCTACGTCACCGACGCCACCCACGGCCGGTTCGCACTGCGTGTCGTCGAGCTCGACGAACCGAAGTACGCGGCGTTCCGTTGGCACATCGATCCCGAAGACCTCACCAGTTCGTCGACCCTCGTCGAGTTCTGGCTGACGCCGTCGGATTCGGGGGTGGTGCTCAAGGTTGCCGAGAGCGGGTTCTCCGTACTCTCCGAACCGGAGGCCGATCGACGGTCCCGCTTCGACGACCACACCGAGGGGTGGCGTCTCGAGCTCGACCTGGCGCGCGCGTACCTCACCGGAGCCGCTGCCAGTGCCTGAGGCCGACGAGGCGCAGGCACCGGTCGAGTTGTTCGCCGCGCTCGCCGACGAGAGTCGGTGGCGGATTCTCGTCCAACTCTCGATCGCCCCGATGTCGGCGTCTGCACTCGCGTCGGAGTTGCCGATCAGCAGGCAGGCCATCGCGAAACACCTCCGCGTCTTGCAGGACGTCGGTTTGGTGGAGGCGGCCAAGGTCGGTCGGGAGGTGCGCTACGAACCGGTCGGTGCCCGGCTGAGTCAGGTGGCACGCCGTCTCGACGCCATCGCACGCGGGTGGGATCGCCAACTCGATCGGATCAAGTCGCTCGCCGAGGAGTGAGTGCCCGTCGACACAGCGTGAGGACGCTGTGTCGACGGCTCCACCCTCGCGGGCATAGGTGCGTTCTGGGTTGTTTTCAGGACACGTCGAGAGCCCGCGAGGCGGCCTGGGCCACGCTGCCGTCGCAGCGGGGCCCGTGACCGGGAAACAGCACCGACGACTCGAGCATCATGAAGGACTCGACGGTGCGGCGGGCGGTCTCGGTGTCGTGCTGAAAGGCATCCGAGATGCACTGCGGTCCGGCGATCTTGGAAATCGGGTGACCGCTCACGAGGGCGTCACCGGACACCAGGACCTCACCGGCGGCCACCAGGTACGCACTGTGGCCGTCGGTATGGCCGTGCGCCGACACCGGGATCGGTCGACCGGGGAGATCCAGCGGCTCGGGGAACGGCTTCGCATCTGCGATTCCCTTGCGACTCAACACACCCAGCGGTGTCACCTTGGCCAGCCAGCGCAGCACGCGGGGCTGGTACGCCAGCGGCAGGATGTCGGTGGGGCCTGCCTGTTGCAGGTGGTCGCGCCGGGCGTGGGACACCTCGACAGGGTCCATGTAGACATCGAACCCGTACCGTTGGCTCAACCCGACCAACCCGCCGAGATGGTCGACATGCGCGTGGGTGAGCAGGGCACCACGGATGTCCTCGGGTCGACCGCCGATGTGCCTGATCGATTCGACGACGTCGGATTCCTGGCCGGGGTAGCCGCCGTCGATCAGGGTGATGTCCGAACCTTCTTGCAGCAGAATCCAGTTCACCACGTCGGTCTGTACCAGGAATGCCGCCGACGTCGCGGAAGCGTCCACTCGACTGATCATGAAGCGACTGTTCGCGACGATCACCGGCGCACCACCACGACGAACGGTCCCACCTCGGTGACCGTGAACCGCGGATCGGCGAACGCCGCCGGGTCGAAGTTCACGGTGTAGCGCTTGACGTTCGGGTCGTTGGGATACACGTCCTGCGCCAGTCGCAGGCTGTAACCGTCTGCGCTGTAGCGGAACAGGAAGACGTTGGGTGGCGTCCAGGGCGAACGATCGAGCTTGTCGACGAGTTCGTCGGGAGTCGACGACTTCGACCACCGTTCGATCGCCGCGGCCCGTTTGTCGAACTCGGCCAACGGATTCGCGTAGTGCGACGTGAGGCCCTGGAAGCCCCAGTACGGGTAGACCGACAGGAAGCCGTAGTCGGCGGTGAGCACGACGTTGTCCTCTGCTCGTTTGCCGGTCTGCTTGCGGATGAGTCGGTGGATCTCCGGGAAGTACGATTCGGCGCCCGCCGGACGTTTGTCGGCACGCTCGCCGTACCCGTCGGTGTCGGTGTAGGCGGTCGTGATCTCGGTGGACAGGAATCCCGGGACCCCCTGCGCGAGTGCGACGGCGGCCACCGTCGCGACCGCGCCGATGGCGAACCGGACGTCGCCGAATCTGCCGACCGCCCACCGCGACAACTCGGCGACGCCGAGCACGCCCGCCGCGGCGAGAGTTGTGTTCAGGAGCGGATCGAGACGGAACGAGAGCAAGGTGCTGCCCGCCGCCGTGAACGCCATCGAGAGCAGGCAGAACGCATAGATGGTGACAACGGTGAGCCCCAGCGCCAAAGCGGCAGTGCGGGTGCGGAACCGCATCAGGATCCACAGGAGGCCGATCAGGGTGATCAGGCCGACGAGGGTGAAGTGGAAGAAGGGCAGGGGCAGGATCGCGCCACGCTCGGGTAGGTAGTGCTCGGCGGTGCCCCCGCTGGCCGGTTCGCTGCGTGCTCGCGACCACAGGTACGGAGCCCAGACGAGCAATGCGATGAGTCCAGCGATGATCCCGACGGCAGCCAGCCTGCCGATGATCGCACCGATCACCGATCGTCGGCCCGATGAGATCGTGTCGTAGGGGACGGCTTTGTTGCTCGCCGCGCGCCAGGCCACCACGATGAGATAGAGCGCCATCACCGCGGCGGTCAGCGCGAACATGCCGGTGTAGAGGGTGTAGAACGTCGCGCTCAGACCGATGAACAGCCCGGCCCCGATCACCGCAGGCCAACTGGTGCCCGACCGTAGTCCGCCGACCGGCCCGTCGGCGGCCCGCGATCGACCACGCAACGCGTAGAGCAGGGTGATCAACATCGGGGTGCCCAGCAGGACCAGTACTGCCGCATACGGTTCGGGGGAGGCGTACATGACCGTGATGATCGTGACGGCCAGGGCCACCGGGATGCCGAGCGTCGCGCCGAGCATCCGATTCCACAGAAGGACACCGATGGCCGCGGCCGCCGCGATCGAGATGATCGCCCAGGGCTTGTAGGCCTCCCATCCGGGCAGGCCCTCGATGCCTGCGTACCGACCGCCCCACCAGAACCAGCCGGCCGGATAGTACGGCGGCATGTCGAGGTAGGTCATGTCGGCCAGGCGCGGGCTGCTGGTCATCCGCGTCAGATACTCGGTGCGGAACTGCTGATCCACCGAGAGCCCGAACAGGTAGAGGCGGGTGGCCCCGAGCGGCATCCCCAGGGTCACCGCGACCAGTCCCGCCGACGCGACGCTCGAGAGCAGGCTGATCAACCACCGCGAGCGGCCGTATCGAGCGAGGAGGACCGCGATCACCAGGACCGCGACAGCCACGACCTGGCCGACCGTGGTGAGAGCGCGAGTCACGTTGGAGGAGTTGAACGCCGGCCAGTCGACCGTGTCGATCACCTTCAGGCCGACGAACGCGACGAGCAGGCCGAGGGCAGCACCGACGACCAGCTCGCCGAGGTCACGAGCGCGAACCGCGAGTGCCACGATCAGATGGGCAGACGACGGAAGATCGGGCGCGGGACGTGGCGCAGGATCATCATGACGAACCGGAACGGTCCGGGTGCCCAGACGATCTCCTTGCCCTTGTCGGCTGCAGCCACCGCGAGCCGGGCGACATCCTCCTTGTTGACGGTGAGGGGCGCCTCCGCGACATGCGCCGACAGTCGGGTGCGGACCTGCCCGGGGCGCACCACGAGGACGCGGACCCCGAAGGGGCGCAATGCGTCCGAGAGTCCGAGGTAGAAGCCGTCGAGGCCGGCCTTGGTGGATCCGTACACGAAGTTGCTGCGCCGCACGCGTTCTCCGGCCACCGAGCTCATCGCGATGATCTGGCCGAAGCCCTGTGCCCGCAGTTTCTGCGCCAGCAGCACGCCGACGGACACCGCCGCGGTGTAGTTGATTCCGACCTCGGTGACCGCGGTCTTCTGGTCCTGCCAAGCCTTTTCGTCGTCGGGCTGGATGCCGAAGGCGACGATGGCGACGTCGATGTCACCGTCGGCGAAGGCCTTGTCGAGTACCTCGGCATGGGTCTCGGGCTTCAGGGCGTCGAAGTCGATCTGCTCGACGCTGGACGCGCCTGCCTTACGCATCTTCTCCACGGCCGCTGCAGCGGTGGGGTCGCCCGGGACGGTGGCCAGCACCACCCGCATCGACCCCTTCTTGAGGTACTCCTCGGTGATGGCGAGACCGATCTCGGAACTACCACCGAGGACCAGGATGGATTGCGGTACGCCGACAGCGTTGAACATGGTGACCTTTCGATGTTGCTGGTCGGAAAAGTTGTTCGGGCCCAGGGAGGTCGAGCTCAGGCCAGTTCGAGACGGCGTGCCATGTCGGACATGAAGACGCCGTTCGGATCGATCCGTCGGCGGACAGCGATCCACTCGTCGATCCGGGGATACATCTTGTGGAAGTTCGCGGCCGAGGTGCGGGAGTCCTTGGCGGTGTACAGGCGCCCGCCGATCTCCATGACTCGTCGATCGAGATCGTCGAGGAAGGGGCCGAGTGTCTTGTTGATCGGGAAGTCCAGGCAGACGTTCCAGCCCTTGAACGGAAAGCTCAACGGGGCCCTGTTGCCCTCGCCGAAGAGCTTGATGACATTGAGGAAGCTGACATGGCCGGACGCCTGGATGTCGGTGATGATCTTCTTGAACTCGACCTCGTTGCCGGTCGGCACGATGAACTGGTACTGCGCGAAGGCGCCACCACGACCGTAGGCGTTGTTCCAGTTCCCGAGCAGGTCGAGCGGGTGATAGAACTGCGGCAGGCTCTCGATGATGCCGCGTTTGTTGGAACCCATCCGGTAGTACGCCTCGCCCACGAGTGCGAAGTCGAACTTGTTGGCCAGGCCGCGCGGGAAGATGTCCGGCACCGAGATCAGTGGCTTCGCGTCGAACTTGAGCGGATTGCCCTTCAGCTTCGCGGGGAGGTCGTCGACCTTGGCGAGGTTGCCGCGGCTGAACGTCCCACGTCCGAGCTTCGGCGGAGCGCTGATGGTGTCGAACCAGCCCGATGCGTACTCGAAGCCGTCCTCGTAACGCTGCTCGAGATGCAGGTCGATGGTCTCGTCGAGGCTGTTGGTGGTGAACGTGTCGGCGAGGAAGTATGCGGTTTCGGTGCGCTTGAGCTGCAACTTCGCCCGCAGGATGATGCCGGTGAGTCCGATGCCGCCGATGGTGGCCCAGAAGAGCGAAGCGTCCGGGTCGTCGGGAGAGCCGTCCGGGGTGATCGTCAGGACTCGGCCGTCGGCGACGAGGAGTTGCATCTCGACGACGGTGTTGCCGAAGCTGCCGGTGAGGTGGTGGCTCTTGCCGTGGATGTCATGGGCGATGGCGCCGCCGATGGTGACCTGTCGCGTTCCGGGCATCACCTGAACCCAGAATCCGCGCGGCACGACGGTTTTCATCAACGCATCGATCGACAGTCCGGCATCGACGTCCACAATCGCGGTCTCGTCGTCGAGCGAATGGATACGCGTCAGTGGCGTCATGTCGACGGTCAGGCCGCCGCTGTTCTGCCCCGATTCGTTGTACGACCGCCCCAGTCCGCGTGCGATCACGCCACGCTTGAGGTAGTCCGGCTTGTCCGCGTTGTCGTCGGCGACGCGCGCCACCGCTTCCGCGATGACCTCGGGATATGGGGTCGAGAGCACGTGTCCCACGGTGGGTGTGGTCCGGGACCAGCCCACGAGTTTGCGCGTCTCGATCGGGAGCAACTCTTCAGTAGACATCGCTCATGAGAGTACCTGGCCGGATGATCGAATCGGAGCGATGACGGCCCAGTCGCCGGTATCGAGGTCCGGTGCCCCGGCGGTGTCGCCGAGGGCACACGTGCTCAGGAAGTGAGCGATGCGGCGAGTTCGGGCCCGATGGCCTCGAGTTGATCGATGCCGTCGGAGAAACCGCCGGTGGCAGTGGACAGCCGGACATGGTCGGCGCCGGCGCGCAGGTGCTCGCGGACCGCATCGACGACCTGGAGCACGGTTCCGTGCGGGACGACCTGGCGCAGCACCGAATCGTCGAGATTTCCGTCGGCGTCGAAGGGCGCGATCCCGTGCCGCTCCAGGGCGGCTGCATAGGGGCTGCCGGGCATGCCCAGCGATTGGGATGCAAAGGAGACGGCGTCGCGATGAGCGACCTCCGGATCCTCGTCTATCGCAACCGTCAGGCCGACGACCAGGAGTTTGTTCGGGCCGAGAAGTGATCGGGCGTAGGCGGTGAGCGACGGCGGCTGCAGGATCGGGAGGGCGCCGTCCGCGTACTCGCGTGCCGTGTCGAGCATGCGGGGACCGTTGGCCGCCAACAGGCGCGGATATGTCACGTCGGGCGCCGGGGTGATCGCGACGGGCTCGTTCATCCGGGTCAGATAGTCCACCGCGGTGGCGATGGGCTTCCCGAAGTCCCGGCCGACGGCTTCGGCTTGGAACGGATATCCCACGCCGAGCCCCAGTACGACGCGTTCGCCGAAGGCCTCGATCAGTTGTGCAACGGCGCCGTGGGCCGTCTGCGGTGCCCGCGCCCACATCGACGCGATGCCGGTGCCGATCACCGCCTGCTCCGTCGCCGACAACAGGAGCGCCGCCTGGACGAGTGCGTCCTTGCCTCCGACGCCTTCGTTGTTCCACATGGTGGAGTAACCGGCCCGTTCCAGCCGACGGGCAGCATCCTGCTGCCGATCGGTGGGCACCGGTGCCGCGAACGGGATGTTGGGGAGAAAGGCCCCGATCGGGCCCATCGCCGTTCGTGTGCGATCCCAGGTCTGCATGTGAATCCTCTCGCTTATCGAAAGAGTACCTTTTCGAAATACTCCATGATCGTATACTCGTCGATGATGAACGGTGCAGAGCGCGGGCCGGGTCGGCCACGAGATCCCGCTGCCGAGCGGGCCATCCTCGACGCGGCTTTCGAGCTCGTTGCGCGGCACGGGGTCGCGGCGGTCACGATGTCGGCGATCATCGAGCGGGCGGGCACGTCGTCGGCCACGGTCTACCGGCGATGGCCGACCAAGCTCGATCTGTTGGCGGCGGCGATCGCCGCGCGGCAGCCGGCGATCGCCGACACCGACACCGGCGACCTCGACTCCGACATCGAGGTGTTCCTGCGGACGCTGACCGAGAAGATGTGCTTGCGGCCCGACGATCTGGGCGATGCGCTGGTGGCCGATCTGCACCGGCAGCCCGCGTTGAGTTCGGCCATCGCCGACACGATGATCGCTCCCCGTCTGGACGCGGTGAAAGCCATCCTCGAGCGAGCCCGGAATCGCGGCGAGATCGGCGAGGTGTCGCCCGCGCGGGCCTACAGCCTGTTGATCGGGTCTCTGCAGCACCTCGTGCAGGTCGCCGACGAGACTCCCGACGAGGACTTCATCGGCGCCGCGGTCGAAGGGGCCATCGCGGCCCTGCGTGCGTACGCCGACCCGCGCCGTACCGCCGGGGGAGTTCTGGACGTCAGGACTCGGTGAGCACCTTGGTGGCCGCGTTGCGTCCCGGGATGCCGCTGACCCCGCCGCCGCGTCGAGCGCCGGCACCGCAGAGCAGCAACCGCGGGTGATGGGTTTCCACGCCCCAGGTGCCGACCGCGTCGGCCGTCTCGGCCCACGGCCACTGCAGGCTGCGATGGAAGATGTTGCCGCCCGGCAAACCGAGGTCCGCCTCGAGATCCTGCGGCGTCTTGACCTCGATGCACGGGTCACCGGCGACATCGTGTGCGATGACCGACTGAATCGGCTCGGCGAGTACCGAATTCAGCGAGGCGAGGGTTGCGCCGACGGCGTGCTCGACGGCTCCGGGCGCGTCGAACACCTCCGGCGGCATGTGGAGTCCGAACAGCGTGAGGGTGTGCCGACCGTCGAGTTCCGGCCCCAGGATCGACCGATCCGAGAGGGTGTGGCAATAGATCTCGCAGGGCGGTAGTTCCGGAACCTGTCCCCGGTCGGCCTGTCGCCACGCGGCCGAGAGCTGGTCGGCAGCTTCGTTGACATGGAGCGTTCCCGAGAACGCGGCGTCGGGTGCGACGAAGGCGTCCCGCAGCTGGGGGAGACGTTCGAGGACCAGGTTGATCTTCAATTGCGCACCACGGGTGTCGGTTTCGGTGGCGATCGGATCGTCGAGCAGATCGTCGAGTGCCTGCGGGGCGCATGCGGCGTAGAGCATGGATGCCGACACCGTCCCGGCGGACAGTTCCACCGTGCCGTCGCTCGGATCGATGCCCAGGATCGTTGTACCGGTGCGGATCTCGGCGCCCGCCGACGATGCCGCCTGGTACAGGGCACCCGACACCGCGCCCATCCCCCCGACTGGGACGTCCCAATCTCCGGTGCCCCCGCCGATGAGGTGGTACAGGAAGCAGATGTTCTGGCGCAGTGACGGATCGTCGAGATCGGCGAAGGTCCCGATGAGCCCATCGGTGGCGACGATCCCGCGGACGACGTCGTCGTCGAAGTACTGATCCAGCAGGACACCGAGCGGAGATGACGTCAACGTCTCCCAGAGCTCGGCCTCGGTGGAGTCGGTGCCGATCACCAGATCGTGGATCTCCGCGGCCGAGCGAAGCGGCTCGAGCATGGTCGGGAACACGCGCTGCGCGATCGTGCCCATCCGACCGTAGAACGACTGCCACGCGGTGAACACGGATTCCGAACCGGTGGCGCGCCGGAAGGATTCGGCGGTGGCCTCGACATCGTCGGTGTCCACCAGGATGCCGGTGGCCGGATCGTGGGGCAGCGGTGTGTACGACGAGTACCGCCGACGCACCAGCTCTATGTCGAGCCCGAGGTCGGCGATGATCTCTCGTGGCATCAGCGACACCAGGTACGCATAGCGTGAGAGCCGTGCGGGCAGACCGGGAAACGGCATCGCCGACACCGCGGCCCCGCCGACGTGATCGGCCTTCTCGAGCACCAGCACCGAACGGCCCGCCCCCGCGAGGTAGGCCGCCGCGGTCAGACCGTTGTGGCCTGCCCCGATGATGACATCGTCGAAATGAGCGGATGCGGTCACGGCGAGGTCACCTCATGATGCGGGCGAGGAAGGGCGTCGAATCGGGCATGGATGCGATGACCGTCCCTGAATGATCCTGGTCGGGATAGACGTGCAGATCGACCGGCTGGTTGTTGGCCCTCATCTGGGCGTAGAGCGAAAGGGCCGACGGCGCAGGCACATCCGTGTCACGCAGCCCTTGGCCGAGGAAGATCGGTCGGTCGTAGCCGGTGTACGGGGTGCCCATGTATTCGGTCAGTGCCTGTCGGATACCGGGAATGCTGCTCAGCGGCGCACGGAACACGGTGCGCAGGTCGCGGCCGTCCATGAACTCGTGCATCTCGGGGTAGCAGACCTCGCGGGCACGGGCGACGTAATCCTTGCCCAGTGGGGTCAGCACCGACGACACGTGCAGGTCCGGACGAGCGTCGATGACGCCGGCCAGGATGTAGAGCGCATAGGTCGTCAATCCGGCAGGCAGTCGGACCGGCGGGAAGTCGGGACCGCCGAGGGCGATGATCTGCTCGATGTTGGCCGGTGTCCCGGTCGCCACCACACCCCGGTAGTCGAGGTCGGTCCCACGCGACAGCCGGGTGGCGCGCTGGGCGCCGTTCAACGCGGCGCCCGCGCCCTGGGACTGCCCGACGATGGCCCAGCGCGGCGCGAGCGGCAGGTCCATCTGATGTGCTGCCTTCACCGAATCGACGATCGAATGCGCGGCCACCTCGCCGTTGAGATAGCTCAGCAACCCCGGCGTGCCGAGCCCGACATAGTCGGTCGCGACGATCGCATACCCCTGTCGCAGCCAGTGCGCGAGATAGGTCGCGTCCCGGTCGCTACGCGGCAGTGCCGAAGGCGTGCAATCGTCTCCGAGTCCGGTGGTGCCGTGTGCCCACGCGATCACCGGCCATCCGCCGGCAGGTGGTGTTCCGTGCGGCAGGAACACCGCACCCGTGCTGGTCGCCGTCCGGCCATGCTGATCGGGTGTCGCGTAGAGGATGCGGTAGGCGCGTGCCGACCCGGGGACGGAGAGGCCGGGAGCCAACGGGACCTGTCGGATCAGGGTGCCCGCGCGCGCCGTCGTCGTACCGGTGTCCCGGACGTCCATGCCCGACCAGTTCGGTGCCGCCGTCGATGACGGTGCCGCCACAGCGGTTGTCTGCGCCAGCGACGTCGCCATGACGAGGGCAAGCGAACAGGCAGCGGCCGACAGGATGCGTCGTCGACGACGGGAACTCATGGTCACCAACCGTAGATCACCTGTCGCACCGGCACGCCCAGAAGTCCCGTTACACCTATCCTTGACGGTGTGGACATTCCGTCGGTGGACCTGAGCAACGGATTCTCGATGCCCATGGTCGGGTTGGGCACGTTCGGCATGCTGGGTCGCCCCAGCATCTCCGCGGTGGCGACAGCGCTCCGGTCTGGCTATCGCATGATCGACACCGCCAGCCGCTACAGCAACGAACGCAGCGTCGGTATGGGACTTCAGGAATCGGGCGTCGCCCGCGACGAGGTCGTGATCCAGACCAAACTCGGTGGTGGCGACCAAGGCTTCGACGAGACCATCACCGCAGCCCAGGACAGTGCGCGGCGTCTCGGTGTGGCCTACATCGACGTCTATCTGATCCATTGGCCCTGCCCGAGTCTGGGACGCACGGTGGAATCCTGGCGGGCGTTGCTCACGCTCGCCGACGAGGGCTTCATCCGAACCGCCGGGGTCTCCAACTTCAAGGAGCATCATCTGCAGATGCTCTACGACGAGACCGGACAGTGGCCGGTCCTGAACCAGATCCAATGCTCCCCGGCACTGGCCCGGCCGAAGCTGCGGGAGTTCATGACGGAGAGGGGAATACACGCGCAGGCGTGGCACCCCACCGGTCGTAAGGAAGGGATGCTCGGAGAGGCTGCGGTGATCGCGCTGGCCCGCAAGTACGGGAAGTCGCCCACCCAGATCGCACTGCGGTGGGCGGTCCAGCACGGTGTCAGCGTGGTACCCAAGTCGTCACACGCGGGACGTCAACGCGAGAACACCGACCTGTTCGACTTCGACTTCGACGCCGACGACCTGGCCGCACTCGCCCGTCTCGACCGGGGAGAGAAGGCGGCCCGCGACTCCGACGTCGAAGAGGAGTACTGAAAGACACCCTCATCCCGGCGGTAGGGTGTCAACGTGTCTCGACCTGATCCCGGCGCCGCCGACGAACACCCGCGCCACGAGGACTACTCCACCCGTCATGCGCTGACGCCGATCGAGTTACCGCTCGACGACGGTGAGGCGTCGACGAATGTGGACCTGAAGACGCAGATCATCCGGTTCATCATCACCGGAGCAGGCTCGGGTGTCCTCGACTTCGGGCTGACGATCCTGCTCCAGTACGTGGTCGGCACACCGTTCTGGATCGCCAAGTCCCTCGGATTCATCCTGGGCACCACGACGGCGTATCTGGCGAACCGGCGATGGACCTTCCAGGCCGAGCCGAGCGCCCTCCGGTTCTTTGCGGTCGCCGCGCTCTACGGTGTCACCTTCTTCGTGAACGTGGGTCTCTACACCTGGCTCTCGCATCAGTGGCCGGAGGAGTTGCTCTACAGCTTCATCGCGTACGTGATCGCGCAGGGCACCGCGACGGTGATCAACTTCGTGGTGCAGCGTCTGGTGATCTTCCGGATCCGCTGACGGGTCGAGTCGATGTCGGAGGCGGTGGTCGTCGGCAGCGGGCCCAACGGGCTGACCGCGGCGGTGATCCTCGCCCGGGCGGGGTGTCGGGTTCGGGTCGTCGAGGCGGCCGACACCATCGGAGGCGGAACCCGCTCGGGAGACGTGTTCGGGACGGGGGCGACACACGATCACTGTTCGGCGTTTCACCCTCTCGGTGCGGGTTCGCCGGCATTTCGCGACCTCGGCCTCGACGGGTACGGGTTGCAGTGGCGGTGGCCCGAGATCGATTGTGCGCATCCGCTCGACGACGGCACAGCAGCGGCGCTGTACCGATCCGTCACCGCGACCGCCGCCGGGCTCGGCGTCGACGAGGCGGTGTGGCGCGACATGATCGGCGGGATGGCCGACGACTTCGACGATCTCGCCGACGACGTCTTGCGGCCCATGCTCGGAGTGCCCCGACATCCGGTGCGTCTGGCGGAGTTCGGTCATCGGGCGTTGTATCCGGCAACCGGTCTGGCGCGGGTGTTCCGGTCCGAGTCGGCTCGCGCATTGTTCGGAGGTGTTGCGGCCCACGCGTTCACCCGGCTGGACCGTCCGGGTTCGGCGGCACCCGGCCTGATGTTGTTGGCCGCGGGGCACCGCCATGGTTGGCCGGTCGCCGAGGGTGGGTCGTCGGCGATCGGTAAAGCGTTGGCCTCGGCACTCATCGATGCCGGTGCCGCCATCGTCACCGGTCAGAGCGTGGAGAGTCTGGCGGATCTCGGCAGCCCCGATGTCGTGCTGCTAGATGTGTCGCCCGGTGCGGCGCTACGGATCATCGGCGAGCGGCTGCCGTGGCGTGTCGCCCGGGCCTACCGTCGGTACCGGCACGGTCCGGCCGCGTTCAAGGTCGATTATCTCGTCGACGGCGACATCGGTTGGGCCGACCCGGTCTGTGGGCGCGCCGGTACCGTCCATCTCGGTGGCACCATCGCCGAGATCGCCGCCTCGGAGGGGGCTGCCGCAGCCGGACGGATGCCGGAGCGGCCGTTCACCCTGGTCGGCCAGCAATGGCTCGCCGATCCGACCAGGGCGCCCGGACGATTGAAGCCGTTGTGGGCGTACGCCCATGTGCCACAGGGCTTCACCGGGGATGCAACCGACGCGATCACCGCGCAGATCGAGCGGTTCGCACCGGGTTTCCGGGACCAGATCGTCGACTCGGTGAGTACGTCTCCGTCCGGGCTGGCGCGCGCCAACCCCAACTACGTCGACGGCGACATCGGTGGCGGGCGTAACGATCTGCGCCATCTGATCGCCAGGCCGAGACTCTCCGCGAACCCGTACGGCACCGGGGTACCCGGCGTCTTCCTGTGTTCGTCGGCGACACCACCCGGCGGTGGGGTACACGGCATGTGCGGCCACAATGCGGCGCAGGCCGCGCTCGCGCACCTCAGACGCTGATCGGGTCCGGACTCAGCCGTTGACCTTGGCGATCACGTTCTCCGCGTACCAGTTCAGGTGTTCGATCTTCTTCTCCAGCGGCTCGGTGTCGGTGCCGGTGACATAGGGCATCCGGAATCCGACGATGACGTCGGTGATCCCCTTGTCCTCCAGACGCTTACACCCGTCCACCGAGTAGGCGTCCATCGAGATCACGTGGATCTCGAACGGGTCGTTGGTCTTGCCTTCGGCCTTGCGGATGTCGGCGATCTTGTCGAGCAGTTCGTCGAGTTCCTCGCCGGGCCCACCGCCGTGCATCCAGCCGTCGCCGCGGATCACCGCGCGGCGCAGTGCGGCATCGGCATGTCCGCCGACGAGCAGCGGGATCGGCTTGGTCGGTGCCGGGTTCATCTTGATCTTCGGGATGTCGTAGAACTCCCCGTGGAACTCGAAGTACTCGCCGGTGGACAGTCCGCGGATGATGTCCATGCATTCGTCCATCCGCTTGCCGCGTCGTTTGAAGTCCACGCCCATGAAGTCGTAGTCCTCTGGCCACGGGCTCGTCCCCACGCCCATCGCGAAGCGGTTGTTGGTCAGACAGGCGATCGACATCGCCTGCTTGGCCACCAGGGCCGGCGGGCGGACGGGCAACTTCACCACGAACGGCGTGAAGCGGATCGTCTCGGTGACCGCTCCGAGAGCGGCCGCCTCGATGAAGGTCTCGATGAATGCCTTCCCGTCGAGGAACTCGCGGTTGCCGTCCGGTGTGTACGGGTAGGTGGCATCGGATTCGTAGGGGTAGGCCAGCGAATCCGGGATGGTGAACCCGGCATAGCCCGCCTTCTCGGCGGCCTGCGCGAGAGGCGCGTAGTAGCTCGGGTCGGTCATGGCCTCGGCAAAGGTGAAGCGCATCGTGCTCCTCGGGACGTGTGACGGTCTTCACCAAGAGTAGAACACGTTCTATTTTGCCGGGAAAGGGCTCGACGTCAGTTGGTGGGAGTCGCCCGGTCCTCGCTGTGGCCGATGGGGCTCGGACTCTGCTCGTCGGCGCCGGGGCCGCGATGGATCCGGATCGATCCCCGCGTCAGGGCTTCGCCGCATTCGGAGCAGACCGGCTCCACGGTCATGGTGTGGCCACAGGTGCGGTGGCTGGTGACGATCGGGGGCTCGGTGTCGATCGCCCATTTGTCCCCCCATTGCCGCAAGGCGGTGAGGACGGTCCAGAGGTCGCGACCCTTCTCGGTCAGGCGGTAGTCGTGGCGTATCGGGTTGTCCTGGTACGGAACCTTGGTCATCACGCCGTGGTCGACGAGGGTGTCGAGACGCCGGGTGAGCACGTTGCGAGCGATGCCGAGGCGCGACGAGAACTCGTCGAATCGGGTCACCCCGAACAGCGCGTCCCGCACGATCAGCAGCGTCCACCACTCGCCGATGACCTCCAGGGTCTGGGCGACCGAGCAGTTCATATCGGCGAACGAGGCGCGCTTCATGTCGACGATGGTAGTGAGTTGCATGACGCAACTCAACCTGCTTTGCTGAGTTGCATGACACAACTCACTGGTGATGTCCGGGAACGCGGGTGCATTCGATGACCGCCGTCGACGTCGTCGAACCGTCGACACCCGGGGTCTCCCGACCCGGTCTGGTCCTGGGCATCCTGTCCCTGGCGGCCTTCATGGCCAGCCTCGACGTGTTCATCGTCAACGTCGCATTCGACGACATCGGGCACGACTTCCACGGCGCCGCGTTGTCGGAGTTGTCCTGGGTGTTGAACGCCTACACGATCATCTACGCGGCACTGCTGGTTCCCGCCGGTCGGATCGTCGATCGATACGGACGCAAGGGCGGATTCCTCGTCGGCCTCGCCATCTTCACCGTAGCGAGTGTGGCATGTGCTGCGGCGCAAGGGATCTGGTGGCTCGTCGCCTTCCGGTGCCTGCAGGCGGTCGGCGCTGCGATCCTGACCCCCGCGAGCCTCGGCCTGGTGGTGTCCACGATGCCCGTCGAGGTGCGTGCGAGGTCGGTGCGGATCTGGGCGGCCACAGGGGCATTGGCGGCGGCGTTGGGTCCGGCGGTCGGCGGACTGCTCGTCGAGATCTCCTGGCGGTGGGTGTTCCTGGTCAACGTCCCCGTCGGCGTCGCGGCACTGATCGCCGGAGGCGCGATGCTGGCGCGATCGCGTAACGCCGCGCAGACCCGACTGCCCGATCTGCTTGGCGCGGTGCTCCTCGCGATGTCGATCGGCGCACTGACGCTCGGACTGGTGCAGGGGCCCGATTGGGGCTGGACCGACACGCGTGTCGTCGGCGCGTGGGTGGTCGCCGCCGTGGCGTTCGCCGGGTTCGTGATCAGTTCGACACGACATCCGGAGCCGCTCATCGATCCGGCGCTGCTGAAGGTCCGGGCGTTCACGTTCGCCAACGTGACCGCCGTGCTCTTCGCGATCCCGTTCGCAGGTGCGCTGCTCGCCAACATCCTGTGGTTGCAACAGGTCTGGGGTTATTCGGCGATCAAGACCGGATTCGCCGTGTCGACCGGACCGCTCATGGTCCCGATC
Organism: Gordonia sp. CPCC 206044; assembly: GCF_048537895.1. Classification (NCBI taxonomy): domain Bacteria; kingdom Bacillati; phylum Actinomycetota; class Actinomycetes; order Mycobacteriales; family Gordoniaceae; genus Gordonia; species Gordonia sp. CPCC 206044. Next base: position 102,277 of record NZ_JBCLVL010000010.1, on the reverse strand, counting down.
TTCGCTGCCGTCGCGCACCGACTCAGCGCGCGAATCCCGATCGGCGCCATCGTATCCGCCGGCTGCGTGCTGTTCGGCCTGGGAGGCGTCATCATCGCGTTGTCCGTCGACCAGACGCCGGACTATGCCACCGAGGTCCTGCCGGGATGGCTCATCGGCGGCATCGGCGTGGGATTGGCACTGCCGTCGATCCTGTCGTCGGCGACCGCGGACCTGCCCCTCGACCAGTCCGCGACGGGCAGCGCAATCGTCAACATGAGCAGGCAGATCGGGATGTCGCTCGGTGTCAGCCTGCTGGTCGTGGTGCTGGGCACGCCGATCGGTTATGTCGCTGCGCACCAGGCATTTCGAGAAGCCTGGTGGGTGCTCGGAGGTGTTGCCCTGCTCGGTGCGGTCGCCGCGGTCGGCATGACGCCGCGCGAGTCGGGCGGGTGACGCGTACGCGCCGTCCGGCCATCGAATGGCAGTGGGGCCGCTGTCCGGTGTCGGCCGGGAGCAGACGTCCGAGTCAGTGGATGCTCCGGCGAAACGGACCGTGACGCAACCGATGTCCGTAATCTGGTGACATGCAACGCTCACGTTCTCTGTCGATCGCGGTGATCGTGGCCGGGGTGGCGGGCCTCCTCGCGGGGCTGGCGCAGTTCGGTACCCGCGACCCGGTGGTTCACGATCATGTCGAGGGCACCAGTGCCTGGCCTGCACACCTGGTGCTGACGGTGGTCGCGGTCGCATGGATCGCCGCGATCTGGTGGGCGAGACGGACGGGACGCGCACAATGGTTGGTGCCGCTCAACCCGATAGGGGCCGACGCACGCCGACGGTGGGCCGCTCTACGCCCGATCCGACTCGGCACCGCTGCCCGCGGTGCGGTCGCGATCGTGCTCTTTCTCGTCGTGATCTACGGGGTGTGGCGAGCGGCCGAACAGATCACCGCAGGCCTGGACCCGAACTTCACGTCCAACGCATGGGGCGGCCCGAGCTACCTGGGGGCCATGTACTGTCACTACCTCGACGGTGGACTGATCATGGCGGTCGCGGCCGTGCTGCTGAAGGTCGTGCTCCCGTCCGGCGATCGGGCCGGCGAGCGTCACCCTACGGGCGTGTGAACCGTTCGCGTCGACCCAGCCGCCGCAGCCTCAGCCACTCCGCGAAACCCTGCGGGTCACGTTGCTGCACAAGGAAGTACCAGCCGAAGCGTGCGTACTCCTGCGGGATCAGCTTGCGCATGCCCGGTTGGCTCATCAGGTAACCGCGGTTGCGGTAGGTGAAGTAGCGCTTGGTGGGGTTGTCCGGGTACTGGGTGTGCATGCGCCCACCCAGGATCGGCCGGAACTCCTCGGAACCGTCGGGATGCAGATAACCCGCCGTCAGACAGGTGCCGAACGCGAGGCCCGATCGTTGCAACCGCCGGTGGATCTCCACCTCGTCGCCGCGGAAGAACAGTCGCAGATCGGGTACCCCGACCTCCTCGATCGCCTTCGCGGAGAACAACGCTCCGTTGAACAGCGAGGCGATTCCGGGCAGCAGATCGCTTTCGGCCTCGGTCACACTGGCCCCGCTCGCTTCGCTCCCGGCGTCGGTGACATGTGACCCGCTCGCTTCGCTCCCGGCGTCGGCGACATTCGACCCGCTCGCTTCGCTCCCGGCGTCGGCGAACAGTTCTGAGCGCCTACGTCGCCACACCATTCCGCGGCGCAGCGGAAAAGCGAGGGTGTCCGGGTCGTCGATGTTGGCGACCACGGGGGACACCTCGTCGAGGCCATGTCGTCGAGCGCAGTCGAGCAGCGTGCTGAGCACGGCCGGGCCGTCGGGGCGGCCGTCGTCGTCGGCGCACCAGACCCAGTCGGCGCCCAGTGCAAGCGCCTGCAACATCCCGAGCGCAAATCCTCCGGCGCCGCCGAGATTGCGCTGCGATCCCACATAGGTCGACGGAATCGGTTGTCCGGCAACCAGTTCGGCAACCTCGGATTCGTTCCCGTTGTCCACGACGATGAGATGATCGACCGGCCGATCCTGGGTGGCGACCACCGCCAGGGACCGCTCGAGCAATTCGGCGCGACGGTGAGTGACCACCACCGCGACAACGCGGGCCTCGCCGGCCCCCGCGCTCACGACTTCTCCAGATTGGCGAGCACCTTTCGCACGTGCTCGGCGGCCTTGGGACCTTCGTAGGCCCCGACGACGTCCTCGATATCGCCTTCCATGCGTACCTGACCGTGATCAATCCACAGTGCGCGGTCGCACAATTGGGCGAGGAACTCGTTGGAATGGCTGGCGAACACGAGGATGCCGGATCGTTCCACCAGGGCCTGCAGGCGTCCGCGGGCCTTGCGCATGAAGTCCGCGTCGACGGCACCGATGCCCTCGTCGAGAATGAGGATCTCCGGGTCGATGCTGGTGACCACGCCGAGCGCCACACGCACCCGCATACCGGTCGAGTAGGTCCGCAATGGCATCTGGAGGTAGTCGCCGAGCTCGGTGAACTCCGCGATGTCGTCGATCTTCTTGAGCATCTCCTTGCGGGACATACCCAGGAACATGCCGCGGATGATGATGTTCTCGTAGCCGGAGATCTCCGGGTCCATGCCGACGCCGAGGTCGAAGACCGGTGCCACCCGACCGCGGACCCGGCAGGAACCGCGGGTGGGCTCATAGATCCCCGACAGCAGGCGCAGCAGGGTCGACTTGCCCGCGCCGTTGTGCCCCACGAGCCCGACGCGGTCGCCGTGCTGAAGGTGCAGGTTGATGTTCTTCAGCGCCTCGACGACCACCACGTTCGACGAGGTGGAACCGATGACGCCGCCCGCCGCACCGATGACCGATTTCTTCAGCGATCGGGTCTTGGCGTCGAAAATCGGGAAGTCGACACACGCATCCCAGGTGTCGACACGGACTTTGCTCTCAGAAGTCATCTCTCACACCCAGTACGCCACGCGGGCTCGGTAGTTGCGCATCACGAACATCGCCATCAGCCAGCCGACAGCGGTGCAGCCCAGCACGATCGCCCAGTGATAGAACGCCACGGACTGGCCGAGGAGTTCGCCGCGGGTGATCTCCAGATAGTGGTACATCGGATTGATCTCCACCAGCTTCAGCCGCTCCGACGACTGGTGTGCCGTGTTCCCGAGGCTCTCGGTGGTCCAGATGATCGGGGTCATGAAGAACACCAGTTGCACGACGGTGGTGAGTAGCTGACCGATGTCGCGGAAGCGGGTGGACAGGATGCCGAACACGATCGAGACCCACACCGAATTGAGCACGAACAGGATGATCCCCGGGATGATCAGCAGGGCCGTCCACTTCATCGGCGGCGGGAAGATCAAGAAGATGACGACGATGATCACCACGTTGTGCGCGAAGATGATCAGCTGCCGCCACACGACCCGGTAGACGTGCACGCTCACCGGCGCGGGGATCTGCTTGATCAGCCCCTCGTTCTTCGAGAAGATCTCGGCGCCGTCGAGGATCGAACTCTGGATGAAGTTCCAGAAGATGAAGCCGAGCGCCACGTACGGCAAGAAGTTCTTGATGTCCATCCCGAACAGCTCGCCGTACAGCAGGCCCATGGCGACCGCGGTCACACCGGTCGCGATGGTGATCCACAGTGGCCCGAGGACCGAACGGCGATAACGCTGCTTGATGTCCTGCCAGCCGAGGTGCAGCCAGAGCTCCGAGTTCGTCAGCCCGTCGCGCAGATCTTTCACCGCACGTCGCAGGGTGCGGGAGTCGGACACCGCGGGTGGTGCGGGGATCTCGCTGTTGACTACCGATGACACGGGGACCCAGCATACAAGCGGCGCGCACCGACCGGCGGCCGCATCCGACCGGAGGCTGGCCCGACGACCCCGTTCAGAGGTACTGGCCGGTGCTCGGGCCGTGCGAGCCGCCACCCATCACACCGGGTGGGAGAGCCCCCTGACGCATCTGCTCGAGCTGGGCACGTGCCGCCATCTGCTGGGCGAACAGCGCCGTCTGGATGCCGTGGAAGAGTCCTTCCAACCACCCCACCAGCTGGGCCTGGGCGATCCGTAGCTCGGCATCCGACGGGGTCTGGTCGTCGGTGAAGGGCAGAGCGAGGCGTTCGAGTTCCTCACGCAACTCCGGCGCGAGCCCGTCTTCGAGCTCCCGGATCGAGGTCTGATGGATCTCACGCAGCCGATTGCGGCTGGCCTCGTCCAGCGGTGCCGCGCGCACCTCCTCGAGGAGCTGTTTGATCATCGTGCCGATCCGCATCACCTTGGCCGGCTGCTCGACCATGTCGGCGATGCTGTTCGCATCGGCGGCATCGCCGTCACCTGGGGTTTGGCCACCTCCGACGACGATGACGTCCTCTGGATCGCCACCGACACCGGTGCCGGGTGCGCTCACGTTGGGGTCACTGGCTCCGAACGGTCCGGTTGTCATGTCCCCATTGTGCCCAAGCCATATGCGATCGGGCCCGTTACCCCGATGTCTATCGTTGACCCATGCCCTTCGATGTCGCCCACGTGCGTGGATTGTTTCCCTCGCTCGGCGACGGCTGGATCCACCTCGACCCACAGGCCGGGATGCTCATCCCGGACTCGGTGGCCACAGCCGTGTCGACCGGCTTCCGTCATCTCGGCACCGCACCCGGCGGTGTGTACCCGTCGGCGGTGGCCTCCGCCGACGCCGTCGATCGGGCGCGGCGTGCGGTCGCCGACCTGCTCGCCGCGGAACCGTCGACCGTGGTGTTGGGGCCGTCACGCGCGGCCCTGGTGACCGCTCTCGCCGAAGCGATCTCTCCGACGACCTGGTCTCGCGGGACGGTGGTCCTCAGTCGCGCCGACGACGAGGCGAACATCGTGCCGTGGTTGCGGGCCGCCGACCGGGCCGGCGCCCAGGTCCGATGGGCCGAGGTCGACGTCGAGACCGGCGAACTCCCGGCCTGGCAGTTCGCCGAACTGATCGACACCCGTTCGGCGATCGTCGCGGTGACCTTGGCGTCGTCGACGATCGGTGCGATCACCGACGTCGGCGAGATCGTCTCGCATGCCCGGGCCGCGGGTGCGATGACGATCGTCGACGCGACCAGCGCCGCGCCCTATCTCCCGATCGACATCGAGGAACTCGGCGCCGACGTCGTGCTGGTCTCGGCGGAACGGTGGGGCGGACCGAGGGTGGCCGCGATGGCGTTCCGCAGTGTCCTGGGGATGGACCGCCTGCGCGCGGTGTCGATGGATCCGCGGGCCGACGGGCCGGCGCGGCTGGAACCGGAACCTCTGCAGGGCGCGTTGCTGGCCGGGCTGGTCGCGTCGATCGAACACCTCGCCGGGCTCGACGAGAAGGCGATCGGTCGGCGGCGGCAACGTCTGGTCACCTCGCTCGACGGTGTCTACGACTATCTGCAGCGCTTGACCTTTTATCTGACGTCGACGTTGCAGCACCTCAGTCAAGTGTCGGTGGTGGGCAGTGTCGAGAACCGCATCCCGGCCGTCAGTTTCACCGTCGACGGCGTCGGCGCCGACAAGGTGGTGCGACGCCTGGCCGACAACGGGATCTGTGCCTTGGCCGACGTGCCGAGCCGAGCCCTCGGCCGCATGGGCGCAGGCGATTTCGGTGGCGCCGTGACGATCGGACTCGCCCCGTATTCGACGCCGTACGAAGTCGACCACCTGGCCCGAACTCTGGGGTCGCTCGGTTGACCGACACCGTCGAGCGTGTGGCCTGGATCTCCGCTCCCTGACTCGCAATTTGCCATCCTGGGGATTAGGTTTGCGACAATGAAGGTTGTCGCATCGGTCCCCGGAGAGGTGATGAGTGCAGTTCCCAGAGATACCGACGCCTTGCTCACGGACGCTGAACGCGAGGTGTGGCGAGCGTTTGTGAACGGCGGTTGGGGACTGCTGGCGAAGATCACCGCCGCGATGTCGGCGCAGGGCATGACGCAGGCAGATCTGCGGGTTCTGGAGGCGTTGGGCGATTCCCGCACTCGGGGTATCAGTGAACTCGCATCGACGGTGCACATGACGGTGAGCACCGTGTCACGTCAGATCAGCAGGATGGTCGCCGACGGATCCGTGGAACGAGTCGAGTGCGCCGAGGACGCGCGCCACCGATTCGTTCGGATCACCGACCAAGGGCTGGCGGCCCTCGACAAACACGTTCGGGTACGCGATTCGCTCATCCGTGAGCTGGTCATCGAGAAGTTGACCGACGACGAGTACCGGGTGATCGGTGAGGCGTTCGGCAAGATCGAAGCAGGACTCGCCGAGTTGCCGGACTGAGCCTCGGGGCGAGGACCTCCCGTGGAGCCGTGCATGTCGCCGGCTCGCTTGTCGAGGTGACAGGACCCCGAGGAACACACCTCGCGACGGCGCCTCGCTCAGTCGGAGCTCCTCAGCCGACGGTGAGCAGCACCTTGCCGATCGCATCCCCGCTGTCGAGGCGTGCGTGCGCGGCCTCGACGTCGGCGAGCGGGAAGGTCGAGTCGATGATCGGGTCCACGGCTCCGGTCTCGATCAGCGGCCAGGTGATCCGGCGGGTCGTCGCGACCACCTCGGCCTTGGAACCGGCACCGAGGACCGGTCGTGACCGAAGCGTCGTGCCGAACACGGCGGCCCGTTTGGCCATCAACGCACCGATCGCCAGTTCACCCTTCACTCCGCCCTGCATGCCGATGATGACGAGCCGGCCGCCGGTGTTGAGCGCCTCGACGTTGCGGGCGAGGTACTTGGCACCGATGATGTCGAGGATCACGTCGGCGCCGCCGCTGTCCCGGACGACCTGCACGAAGTCTTCTGACGTGTAGTCGATCACGATGTCGGCGCCGAGTTCTCGACAGCGGGTGAGCTTGTCGGCAGTCCGAGCGGTCACCGCCACGCGGGCGCCGAGCGCGTGCGCCACCTGGATCGCGTGCGTGCCGATACCGCTCGAGCCGCCGTGGACGAGGAGCAGTTCCTGATCGCGCAGTTGCGCGGTCATCAGCAGATTCGACGCGACGGTACAGGCGACCTCGGGCAACCCGGCCGCCTCGACGAGATCCACATCGGTGGGTTTCGGCAGCACCTGCACCGCGGGAACGGCCACCTTCTCGGCATAGCCGCCGCCGGCGAGCAACGCGCAGACCTCGTCGCCGATCGTCCAATCGGTGACCCTGCTGCCGACAGCGGCGATCCGGCCGGACACCTCGAGCCCGATGGTGTCGACCGCGCCTGGCGGCGGCGGATAAAACCCGCGACGCTGCAACAGGTCGGCGCGGTTGACCCCGGCGGCCACGACGTCGATCACCACGTCGTCGGGTCCCGGTTCGGGGTCGGGCAGGGTGACGATGGACAGCTGGTCGGTTCCGGCTATGGCACGCACCCTTGCGATGCTGTCACATGCGGGTTGGCTGCGTCGGGGCGATCGGTGTCCAGTAGCCTTTCTCAGCAGGGAAGCGTGGCAGAGCGGCCGAATGCACTCGCCTTGAAAGCGAGCGTGGGTAAAACCACCGGGGGTTCAAATCCCTCCGCTTCCGCCGGATATGCCGGGCGTCCATGTGCGGCAAAATCACCAAACGCGGACCTTCCAGGCAAACGCGGACGAAGCTTCACCCGCGTTTGCTGACAAGGTCCGCGTTTGTTCGGTGACTCGACGCAATCGGTCAGGTGCGCGACGCCGTCCGCCGGCGTGGACGCGCGCACCGACCGTCGGCCGAGCACGACGATGCTCGGGACTATCGTCGTGCCGGTGACCACAGCATCGACGCAGCGTGAAGGATTGGGACCGCGACTGCTCCTGGCTCTGGCGCTGCTGTCCGCGACAGCTCCGATCGCGACCGACCTCTATCTGCCGTCGTTTCTCGAGGTCAAGGAATCACTGCACACGGACGCGACAAGCGTGCAGTTGACGTTGACCGCGTTCCTCGTCGGTGTCGCGGTCGGCCAGGTCCTGTGGGGTCCCATCTCCGATCGCTTCGGTCGGCGACTTCCTCTTCTGATCGGTTCTGCGGCAGCGGTTGTCGCCGGTGTGGTGGTGGTGCTGGCCCCCAACATCGAGATCCTGATCGCGTCTCGCTTCGTCCAGGCGGTGGCGGCGGCAGCGGGCATGGTGATCGCCCGGGCGATCATCGCCGATCTGCTGATCGGTTTCGCGGGTGCACGGTCGATGACGTTGATGATGACGATCCAAAGTCTGGCGCCGGTGATCGCGCCGGTGATCGGCGGTGTGCTCGCCGGTCATGTGTCGTGGCGCGGCGTGCTCGGCGTGATCCTCGCCGCCACCGTGCTGCAGCTGATCATGGCGGTGACGTCGGTGCCCGAGACCCTGCCGACCGAACAGCGGGCGACCCGACTCGGCGTCGGCGACCTCGCCGGCCGGTTCCGCAAGCCCGGTTTCCTCGCCTACGTGTTCACACAGGCCTTCGCCTTCGGTTCCCTCATGTCCTACATCTCGAGTTCGTCGTTCGTCTACCAACGTGTCTTGGGCACATCGTCATTGGTCTACGGGCTGTGCTTCGCCGTCAACGCGCTGGGGATGACGGCGGCGGGCCTGGTCGCCGCGCGCCTGTCCCGACGACACGTTCATCCGGCCCACACGATCCGAGTCGCCCTGCCGGTGTTGTTGGTCGCGTCGGTGTGTGTCCTCGGCGCGGTGCTCTCGCCGATGCCGGTGCTGCTGGTGGTGCCGTTGTTCGTGGCGGTGACGTCGGTGGGGTTCGTGATGGGCAACAGTGCTGCCCTGGCGATGGAGCACACGCGTGACGCCGCAGGTGCGGGCAGCGCCGTCCTGGGCGGGATCATGTTCCTGGTGGGCGGCGTGATCTCCCCTCTGGGTGGCCTGGCCGGCGACGATACCGCGGTGCCGATGGCGTGCGTGATGTCGATCTCGGCGGTCGCTGCTGTCGGATGTTTCGCGCTCGCAAGGGTTTTCGCGAGCCGCAATCCCGAGGGCGAGGCGGCGTTCGCCGCCCCGACCACGCGGCCGTGAGCGACCTTCAGGAGCCGTGGCGCCGCGCTGCCGACGCGAAACCCAACCACGTGTGCCGATTACCTGCCCAGCACCAGCCGACCTTGGGTGCGCCCTTGCGTTCTCGCCCGTCGCGACCGGTGCCGCCCGAGATCCAGATCGCCGGTGTGCGGGCGTCGAGCCGACCGTTCGGTTTGGTCAGCCGCGATCCGATCGTCATGAAGCAGTGGTTGGGCGCGAGCCGCTCGGGTTGTTGCAGCAGCCAGGCGATGCCCTCGCCGACGGTCAGTGGTGTGCGGCCGGCGTCGGCGATCGCGGGGAGCGCTTCGTCGGGACTCCAGTTGGCCATCTCGTCGCCCCGGTCGATCCCCGAGATCACGTAGAAGGGTCGGTCCGGCACGTCGACCGTGGGGATCGGATCGAAGGCGTCGAGATCGGTCATGTCGACGACGACGAATCCCGGCTTGCCGTCGCGGGTCAGCAGGGTGGCGGCGTCCGACGGCCGCAGCGTCGACGGCGCGGGCACCAGCAGTGCGTCCGGAACGTCGGCGCATGCGCGAACGGCATCGAGGATCTCTGCATCGGAGAGGCCGGTGAGGGGGCCCGCGCCGAGATCGATCAGGCGGCGGGCCTGGGTGGCGAGGTCGGGGAGGTCGTCGACGAATGGCGGCACCGGCCCGAGGATACGCCGAACATCATCGATTGCGGCGGCAGCGATCTCGGGCGGTCGGCTTCACGCCACCGTCGCGGTCACCAGCAGGTACTCCCACGCCATCTGCCCGTCGACGAGGTGGCGGTCGCCGAGTTCGGCCATGGCCGCGTCGAGTTCGGCAGCGCGCCGGTCGTCGTCGCCGATGGCCCCGAAGGTGGCGATGGTCGGACCGTAGTTGGCCTTGAAGAAGTCGCGGAACGCAGCGCCGTCGGCAAATCGGGTGACCGGAAGTGACTCGACGGTCGTGCTGAAGCCGCGTACCCGATCGCCGAAGAGGGAACGGACATGATCGGCATCGCCCCACAGCACACCCGGCTGTGCCCCGGGAGGCGGCGCAGGCGCATACGGCTTCATGGCGGTGAACAGTTCGCCGATGAAACCGGTTGGGGTCCAGTCGATCAGACCGATGCGTCCACCGCGACGGGTAACCCGGACGAGTTCGTCGGCGCACGCCTGATGATGCGGCGCGAACATCACGCCGACGCACGACACCGCTGCGTCGAACGTTGCGTCGTCGAACGGCAGGTCCTCCGCGTCGGCGGTCCGCCAGGTGATGGCGAGTTCGTCTCGGACCCGGGCCTCGCCGACCTGCAGCAGTTCGGGCGTCAGGTCCGTCGCCACGACATGCGCCCCGGCGCGGGCGGCAGGGATCGCCACGTTTCCGGCGCCGGCCGCCACGTCGACGACCCGCTCGTCGGCGGCGATCTGCACGGCCTCCACGAGACGATCCCCGAGCGGGGCGATCACGTCGGCCACCACGGGGTAGTCCCCGGAGGCCCACAATGCGCGGTGCTTGGCCTTGATGGCGGCGTCGGTGGCGATGCTGTCGATGGTCATGATGTTCTCCTCGGTTCGGCTGAAGCGTTTCGAGCATCCCGCCGAGTCGGTCATCGCTGCCAGATCAGGAAATGAAGCACCGACGGTTCTGAATCTGTACTGGTCAAGCAGATGGTCACCGGTGTGTACTGGACAGACTCGACGCAAAGGTGCCGCTCATGACCGCCTACGGACAATTCTGTCCTGTCGCCAAGGCGATGGAACTGCTCGACGAGCGATGGACGATTCTCGTGATCCGAGAACTGCTGTTGGGCAGCAGACATTTCAACGAACTACGGCGGGGCGTCCCGAAGATGTCGCCCGCATTGCTCACCAAACGGCTACGGACCCTGGAGCGTGCGGGTGTGGTGCGTCGCTCGCAGGTGGGTGGTCGTTCGGTCTACACCCTCACCGACAAGGGGGAGGAACTGCGTGACATCGTCGCGGGGCTGAGCGCGTGGGGTGTGCGCTGGATCGGAGAGCTCGGCGACGCCGATCTCGATCCGCATCTGCTGATGTGGGATATCCGCCGCACGATCCCGATCGACCGGTGGCCCCGACGACGAACCATGGTGGAGTTCACTTTTCGAGACGTCGTCGGCAAGGCGGGCTCGTGGTGGCTGGTCGTCGACGGCGGTGAGTCGCAGGTGTGCGATTTCCACCCGGGCTACGACGTCGATGCCACCGTGGTCACCGATCTGCGGACCCTGACCGAGGTGTGGCGCGGCGACATCGACTGGTCGACGGGACTGCGCGACGACCGGATCACTGTTCTGGCGCCGTCGGGGGTGCGTCGGGAGGTCCCGGACTGGATCGGGCAGAGCACCTCGGCTGCCGTTCCCCGGCCTGCGTGATCGCGAGATGTGAAAGACGCTGGATCACAACCAATCACGCCGCCGGAAGCTGACATAGAGGGCGGCGACGAGGACCACGATCAGCACGGTGCTGGTGGCGAAACCGATCGGTTGGGAGAAGCCGGGGAAGGGCACATTCTGTCCGTACCATCCGGTGATCGCGGTCGGTACGGCGATGATGGCCGCCCAACCGGTCAACTTCTTCATGACGGTGTTCAGCCGGGCGTCGGCCAGCGACAGATTCGTCTCGAACACGGTGGTGACCATGTCGCGCAACGATTCCGTCCACTCCGCGGCCCGTAGCGCATGATCGTAGAGATCGGAGAAGTGCGGATCGAGTTCGGGCGGGGCGTGGTTGTCGAACCGTCGTCGCTGGATGCCGCCGATCACCTCGCGCATCGGCAGCACCACCCTGCGCAGCACCACGAGATCCTTACGCAGGTCATAGGTCTGCCGCTGCAACGCGCGCGCGGCAACCTTCTCGTCGAACAGCATGCTCTCGAGACCCTCGATCGCGTCGTCGAGTTGCTGTACCGCGTCGAAGTGGCCGTCGACGACCACGTCGAGCAGTCCGTGCAGCAGGGCCCCGATCCCGTATTGTTCGCCACCGATGTCGGCCCACCGTTGCACCACGGTGTCGATGTCGAACCCGCTCGTGCGGCGCACGGTGATCAGTGCGTTGTCTTTCACGAAGACCGAAATACGATGCAGTTCAAAGGCATTGGCCTTCTGTGACGGACTCGGGTCGCCGGTTCCGCCGTCGTCGGGCTGTTTCTCGGTGACCGCGTAGACCATCAGGAACGTGTGGTGGGCGTAGGCGACGGTCTTGACCCGCTCGGCCGCCGACGTGGTGTCCTCGACCGCGAACGGATCGAGGTCGAGTTCGTCGGCGAGCGCGGTCATCGTCTCGTGCGTGGGGCATTCCAGATCTGCCCACACCAGGAGATCGGGGTCGTCGGGGCAGTCGGAGATCTTGCTCAGGTCGAATCCGTCGACCTTGTGGCCATCGCGCCAGATCTGACCGCGGATGCGTTCCGACATGCCCACATCCTGCCATCGCGGCGACGGATGGCAGGATCGCGACATGGCCGCGCGGATACCGTCCCTCACCGGAATTCGCACCGTGGCCGCGTTGTCGGTGTGTCTCACCCACGCCGCGTTCTGGACCGGGCACTACACCGACGACTATCTCGGTCGGCTGCTGGCGCGCTTCGAGATCGGTGTCGCCATCTTCTTCGTGCTGTCGGGCTACCTGCTGTTCATGCCGTGGGTGCGGTCGATGGTCGACGGGCGCAGTACACCGTCGGTGGGGCGCTACTTCTGGCACCGGGCACGACGCATCCTGCCCGCGTACTGGCTCACGGTCATCGTCGTGTACCTGCTGTACCGCGTCTACGAGCCCGCCGACGCGGCCCCGACCGGGACCGGCTGGGACGGTTTCGTGCGCAACATGACCCTCACGCAGGTCTACGGTCTGGGGCACCTGCACTCGGGACTCACACAGATGTGGAGTCTGGCGGCCGAGGTCGTGTTCTACCTCGCCCTCCCGGCGATCGGCTGGATTCTGGTGGTGGCGGTGTGCCGCCGACGGTGGCGACCGGACCTGCTCCTGGCCGGTCTCGCCGTGTTGATGCTGGTGTCGCCGATCTGGTCGGTCGTCGTGGCGGGCAGCGCGGGCATCAACCCGACGGCCCGACTCTGGGCGCCTGCCTTCTTCGGGTGGTTCGTGGCCGGTATGGGCCTGGCCGTGTGCACACATCTGGTTCGCCGATGGAATGCCACGGTGTCGTTCGCCGTCGCGATCGTCGCGTTCCTGATCTCCGGGACGGCAATCGCCGGAGAACCCACCATCACGCCGACCACGGCGTCGGCGACGATCGTCAAACACGTCCTCTATCTCGTCGTCGCCGTCGGTCTGATCGGGCCGCTGACCATACGGGACCAGTCCGGCTGGTGGGCGCGCTGCTGCGCCAGCCGCCCGATGGTGTGGCTCGGCGAGATCTCCTACGAGTTCTTCCTGGTGCACGTGGTGGTCCTCGAGGTGGTCATGGACCTGCTCGGCTATGGCGTCTTCACGGGATCGATGCCGATCGCGTTCGTCGCCACCACCGCGGTCTCGGTGCCGGTGGCATGGTTGCTGCACCGGGTCACGGCACCGCTGTGGCGACTTCGCACGCCTCGGGCAGTCGGTGACCACAGGTAGCATCGAAACGTCAGGTCGACACGGAATCGAGGCGCAGCCGATGGGTGACAACCGGGGTCTTCGCACCCAGATCACGACGAGTGACGAGATCCGCTCATGGTGTCATCAGTCGCGCCTGCCGGGCGACCGTCCGGAACTCTCGGATGTGGCGTCGGTGCTGATCGCCTCCGGATTCCTGACCCCCGCCGGGCGCGCCATCATGGTGCGCCGCATCTCCACCGGGCTTCGGATTCCGACGTTGCCGAGCGGCTTCGGGGATCTACGCCGACTGCAGCGAGCGATCGCCCAGACCGACCATCAACTCGCCAATCCGATGATGCCGAGCGTCGTCGCCGCGGTGATGCGCAACCGACTCGGTGGGTTGCAGCGCCGGCGCGACGAGGTGCGCAAGATCGTGGTCACCGGCAAGGGGGTCTTCGCCGGTGGCACTCGCGCGATCCGTCGCGAGCGTCGGGAGAACATCTATCTGGAGATCGAGGAGCGGGAGCGGCTGTTCGGTGGGCTCATGTGCACGCCGACCCCCAACGTGAACACCGCGGGATACGTCCGACGGGCGGGCACCGCAGCGTTCGATCGCCTCGCCGGCGTGGTCGGACAGTTCGCCGCGCGTTCGGGCCATCCGGAGGCCGCCGAATGGGCCGGTCAGATCTTGTCGCCGGACCGCGGCGATTCGGGGACCGTCGCGGCCACACCCGGATCGGCAGCCTTCGTCGACGGATACGAGACCCTGTTGTTCACCGCGGGGCATTTCTACGACCGCATCGTCGCGAACCCGGCGTGGCGGTCCGACCATTTCGAGGTCCAGCGCACCCAGGTCAACCTGCACGCCGAGCTGGCCGAGATCGCGGCCGATGTGATCGCGTTGCGGGCCGTCCGGCTCGATCTCGACCGGGCGAAGGCCAACGGGGGATTCGACAGATCGTTCGCCGAACACATCGACCGCCGCGAGACCACACTGCGCCCGGTGTGGACGGAGCTGATCGATCGCGTCCAGGCTCTCGGCGAGGTGGCGGGCGTCGTCGAGTCGGCGGCCGTCGAGTTGCGGGTGCTCGCGGAGTACAACCGCACCACCACCATCGATGACCGCATCGACGAACTGATCGCACGGTCGGGAGATCGCGAGATCTCTGTCGACAACGCCAAGCGTCTCACCGAGCAGGTGCGCAGCGGTGAAGAACAGTTGCGGATCTATCGAGATGTATTGCAGGGCAACATTGCTCGCATTTCTCCGGCGGCCGGTCGCGAACTCCCGGCCCGGTACGAACCCAACTGAACGGTTACCGCGACCACGACCGCAGGAACTCCTTCTCGACGGCGGTCAGTCGGCGCAGCGAGTGCGCTTCGACGTCGACCACCGCCATCTGGGTACTCGCGACGCATGCCGGCTTGGTCGACGAATCGTCGTCGGCGCCACGGATCTCGTAGCCGATGGTGAAGTCGACCGAGCGAAAACCCTTGATCCACATGCCGATCCGCAGCGGGGTGTCTTCGTGGCGGAGCTGACGCTGATAGCGGATCTCCACGTGCACGATCATCGCGCTCATGATCAGTTGGGCGTAGTCGGCGGCGCTGTTCGGCTCGTCCGGGTGATCGTCGGCGTTCGCCGGCCCGCCCGATTCGCGGGCGGAGCGAAGCCATTCGATGCGCGCTTCCTCCATCAACGTGACCATGCGGGCGTGGTTGATGTGACCGAACGCGTCCATGTCGGACCACCGGACCCCTACCTCGGCGACGAACGCGAACTCGTCGGCCGCGAGTGTGCCGTTCGTCGGTGACGTGGACGTGTCACGACCGGTTGGTGTCGGCGTCATGAGCGTGGCCCTCCCGTTGTCATCAAACCGTGCCCTGTTTATCCGGTCGAATACCGTTCTCGTCTTCCGAGAGCGGTTACCCATCAGTACCCTGTGAGGGAAGAACGCGGAGCCATGGGGGGCGCCGCGCACGGACTCTTCGGCCGCCGGCGATCTCCGGACCGGGGGTCTGCGCATGGTGAAGTGAGGGAGAACATGCGGAAGGCCACAACTCGATGGGCGACGGTTGTCGCATCGATGATGGCTGTGGCGATGGCTGCACCAGCGCTCGCCCATGCCGATGACGGGCCTGCGGCGCAGATCTCGAAGACCGCCAAGCTGAGTCCCATGCGGACCGACGTCTGGGTGAAATCGCCGTCCATGGGCGGCAAGGTCAAGGTCTCGGTGCTGACCCCGCAGAACAGCAGTGGTCCCCGCTCCACCGTGTACCTGCTCGACGGCGCCGACGCGGGCAAGGACGTGAGCGACTGGATCACCAAGGGCCGGGCCGGAAAGTTCTTCGCCGACAAGAACGTCAACGTGGTCCTGCCGACCGGCGGCGCCGGCAGCTTCTACACGAACTGGACGCGTCGCGATCCGGCGATCGGCAAGCCGCAGTGGGAGACCTTCCTCACCAAGGAACTGCCGCCGCTGGTCGACAAGAAGTTCAATGGCACGGGCCGTAACGCAGTGATCGGGTTGTCGATGGGCGGACAGTCGGCGTTCGCGTTGGCGGTTCGGCATCCGAATCTGTACACCGGGATCGCGTCGTTGAGCGGTTGCCCGACGGTCGCCGGTCCGGTGAATCAGGCCTATGTGCGCACGACGGTCGCCAAGAGTGGGGGCGATGCCACCAACATGTGGGGCCCGTTCGGTTCGCCGAACTGGGTGGCTCACGATCCGAGCAGCAACCTCGACAAACTACGCGGCAAGAACATCTTCCTGGCGTCCGGGTCGGGTGCTGTCGGGCCGTTGGATCTGACAGCGCCGGCCGACCCGAAGGACGGACCTCCGCAGGCGGTCACCGCCGCCGGCTCCGCGCTCGAGATCGGGGCCTGGCGTTGTTCGTTGGAGTTCGCGGCCACGCTGCGGGCCAACAACATCGCATTCACCCCGGGGTTCCGGTTGATCGGTACCCACAACTGGGTCTACTGGGAGCGAGATCTCCCGAACGCCTGGCCCACCATCTCCCGCGGTCTGTAGCGCGGCCTGCTCTCGCTCCGGACGCGGCAACGTCCGCCCGTACGCGGTAGCGGAGCCGACAGACGCGGGCCCAGCTGTCACACGCGAACGAAGCTCGGACCGCGTTTGACAGGACGGTCCGCGGGCAGCGCTGGCGCGTCGCAGGCGGCTGCGGCTCAGGCCCGTCGGCTCCACTTCTCGGCGAACGCCAGGAACACGTCGCCCTCCTCGGGATTGGTCACCGTGACGCGCACACCGTCGCCTGCGAACGGCCGCACCACCACGCCGGACGCCACGCATTCGCCGGCGAAGTCCATCGTCGCGTCGTCGAGTTGAAGCCAGACGAAGTTCGCCTGTGAATCGGGTACCCGGTATCCGAGTTCGCGCAGCCGATCGGTCACGCGGGTCCGTTCGGCGACCACGGCGTCGGTGCGTGCCAGCAGCTCGTCTGCGGCGTCCAGCGACGCCATCGCCGCCTGCTGGGCGAGGCTGTTCACCGAGAACGGGACGTGCACCTTGCCGAGCGCTGTGATCACCTCGGGGTCGGCGACGGCGTATCCGACGCGCAACCCGGCCAGACCGTAGGCCTTCGAGAAGGTGCGAAGCACCACCAGGTTGCGGAACTCGCGGTGCAACTCGATGGCGTCGTAGGCCTGCGTGGGCCCGAGCCGGAGGTATTCGAAGTACGCCTCGTCGAGGGCGACGATGATGTCCGACGGTACCGCCCGCAGGAACGCGATCAGGGCGTCGGCCTCGACGACGGTGCCGGTCGGGTTGTTCGGATTGCAGACGAAGATCAACCGGGTCCGGTCGGTGATGGCTGCTGCCATCGCCGGGAGGTCGTGCACGTGGTCGGCGGTCAGGGGCACCTGCACCGGTGTCGCACCGGCGACCCGGGTGGCCAGGGGATAGGTCTCGAAAGATCGCCAGCCGAACAGCACCTCGTCGCCGGGGCCGCTGGTGATGGTGATCAGGTTCTGGCACAGACTCACCGACCCGCAACCGACCTGGATCTCGTCCTCGGTCACCCGCAGCTTCTTCGCGAGGACTGCGGTGAGGTCCACCATGCCGTTGTCGGGGTAGCGGTTCACGCTCGCCGCGGCCGAGTCGATGGCCGAGACCACACTGGGCAGCGGCCCCTCGGTGACCTCGTTGCTGGCCAGCTTCACCGCACCCGGAAACGTCTTGCCGGGCACATAGGCGGGCAGGTCGTCGAGGTCGGGGCGGATTCGCAAGCTCACCCGTCAAATGTAGTTCTGCCGTGGTGACACCACCAAAACGGTGGCGGTTTGCTTCTCGGTGCGCGACGTGTGTAATCTTTCGCATCGGCAGTTCGAAAGGACTTCCGCTAGGAGGCGTGCCAGAGCGGCCGAATGGGACTCACTGCTAATGAGTTGTCTCGCTAAAACGGGACCGGAGGTTCAAATCCTCTCGCCTCCGCCGAACCGCAGTCTCCGACCGCGGGGTACAACTGAATAGCACGCGCCCGTAGCTCAACGGATAGAGCATCTGACTACGGATCAGAAGGTTTGGGGTTCGAATCCCTACGGGCGCACTCACCACCACCCCCGAGGCCACCCTCGGGGGTGGTGCCGTTTCTGAGCCAGTCGTAGGCCACGCCGGTCCGTAGCGCCCAGAGGCGCAGCGCCTGGACCGATGGGTCGATACGACCATTGATCCACGTGCCGACTGTGTTCCTGGACACATCCAGGTAGTCGGCCATCCCTTGTACGCCTGGCCGCCCAACCCGGCAGACAGGTCCGAAAGGCGTCCCGGGGCCAGCAGGACCGCACGGCGAGACTCGCCCGCAGTACGGATAGAGACCGCCGCTCGGATCCAATGCGACGTGTCGACGACGATGCAATCTCTGGTCACCAGGTTGCGTCGCCGGCCTTGGTCTCCACGTTCACGCGATACGCGACGATGCCGTGGCGGCTGATCCAAGACGGCCGCGGTTGCTGTGGCGTCGGTGGCATCCACTGCATGGCCTCGACGTCTTCTGAGCCATGACAAAACCTTTGCGGTGTAGCCCCTTCAGCTCAGTAGCCGAGCGCAGCGCGGACCAGCTGCGCTTGCTCGAGGCTCGGCTCAGCTGGGGTGCCGTCGAGAGTGACGTACCGTCCGGCCGCGCCGTGCACCGTCGCGAGCCTGCCGTCGATGGCCGTGTCGTCGAAGTCGATCCGGTCGGAGATGTAGGTGTCCCAGCCGATGATGACCGGGCCGTGCGAGTGGCCTTGCTGCTTCTGAACCTCGTACGTTCCGGCCTTGAGCCAGTCGGGATTCCAGGCGCCGATCACGGCGGCCATAACCGCACGGATCAGTCGCTGCGAGGCCGCTGACGTCACCTCGTCGAGACGCAGGGACGCGATGATCCGGTTGCGGGGCTTGGCGAACCCGGCCCTGATCCGCAGCGACAAGGGAAACTTGCCCTGCTCGGTGCGGCGGCGAATTGTGGCGTACTGGCCGGGATTCTTCATGTTCTTGACCTCCGCGGTCGCCGCCAAGATCCGGGCAGCAAGGTCCGCGTGAGCGTTCAGGTCGAGTGCGGTGAAGCGCTGAGGATCACCGTCGTCACCACTCGAGTCCCCAGGGGTTGTTACCCAGAGGCCAGGAAGCGCAGGCATATCGTGCAGCATCTTCGCAGTCGCGGTGGTCACGTCGTCGAGCGACTGGGGACGCGGCGTCCACGCGCCGATGATGTCGATGGTCGTCATCGGCGGTCCCTTCTTCGGCGATAGGTCGATGTGAACCCGGGACTGCGCTGTTAGATCTCTCTCACAACAGATCTGCGAACGCTGCTCGCACAGGGAACACCTCGTTGGATACTCGACGCAATCGGGTGAGTGGGGTGAAACCGTAAGTGTCGGGCTTGTTGGGATCAGCCCCCGCCTTGAGGAGAAGCGACGCGACCTCGTCTGACCGTTCCGCCCCACCCCGGCCGACGACGAGTGCGAGCGGGGTCTGCCCTGTGTCGTCGGAAGCATCGACATCGGCTCCTGCGGCCAGTAGTTGCTCGACGATCTCCGGTAGGCAACGCTCGGCCGCGAAATGAAGAGGTGTCCAATCGCGTGATTCGCGGGCGTTGACATCGGCGCCAGCCGCGATCAGCTTGGCCACGTTCTCAGGTTCGCGGTCGACGGCTGCATAGTGCAGCGGGGTGCGGTCGAGGCGGTCGCGTTCGTTGGGCATGTCAGTATCCGAGCGCGGTGCGTACCAGCTGGGCTTGTTCGAGGCTCGGCTCGGCCGGGGTGCCGTCGAGGGTGACGTACCGTCCGGCGGCACCGCGCACCGTGGCGAGCTTTCCATCAATGGCCGTGTCGTCGAAGTCGATCCGGTCAGAGATATAGGTGTCCCAGCCGACGATGACCTGTCCGTGCGAGTGGCCCTGTGCCTTCTGAAAGTCGTAGGTTCCAGCTTCCAGCCAGTCAGGGTTCCACGCACCGATGAGCGCCGCCATGTAGCCGCGGATCAGACGCTGCGATTCCGCAGACGTGATGTCGTTCATCCACACCGTCGCGACGATGCGGTTGCGTGGCTTCGCGAACCCGGCCCGGATACGCAGTGTCATCGTCTCCTGCCCGTCGGCGTCGAGGCGAGTGATGTGGAGGTGTTGACCGGAAGACTTCATGTTCTTGATCTCGGCGGTCGATGCGGCGATGCGTGCAGTCAGGTCGGTGACATTCGACGGGTCGAGCGGTTCATAGCGAACGGCGTCGTTGTTGCCGGTTTCGCCTGGGGTTGCCCAGTGTCCGGTGCCGGGCCAAGTCGCGAGCATCTTCGCCGTGGCCGACGCCACCTCGTCGAGCGACTGTTCCCGCGCGGCCCATGCTCCGATAATGCTGATGCTCATGTGATCACCCTTCTGCAGGTATGTGCTTGACACGGATTCGGTCTCCGTAGTCGTTTTCGGCGATGATCCGGTTGACTGCTTTCTCCATCTCCGGGGTGGCCACGCGCCACTCGACTTCGGCGTCGTGCTGTTCTGCGGTCTCGTACTGGCGTTCCAGTTGGTTGGGAATCTCCTTAGCGGCACCGTGTTTCAGGCCGCCGTCCTCGTCGATCATCCATTCTCTACCGGGCCCCTTGGCCTCGATGTATAGCTCCTTCTCGCCGTCGTGGGCGGCCTCGTGGCCATCGAAATCGACGTACCCCTTGTCCGAGTGCTCGGAGGGCACCCGGTAAGTCATCTCGCCAGGTGATTCAGTGACTTGCTGCTCGTAGGCTCTGGCTCGTTCCGACCACCCTGCCTTCTTTTCGGGGTGCCAGGAGCCGGTGCCGTCGTCGCTGAGGTCAACGTTGGTCTGCAGCAGCTCGTTGAGGTCGACGTCGGGGAAGTGGTGGACCATCCACAGTGCGGCTGCTCCGATCGCCATGCCGGCGGCGACCAGACCGGTGAAGATCGCACCGAGTAGCTTGCCCATATCGAGCAGCCCGTCGAACAGGCCGACTTGCTGGATCATGCCGGAGGCGGCGTCGTTGTCAGCCGTCTGCAGTTGGGCCAGGCCACGGTTGATCAGTGGCTGCCACACATCGATCTTGGTTTGCGCATCATCGGCGTCGGGGTCGACGGGTGTCACCTGCCAGGTGTCGGCGACGATGCAGCCGTCGGCCTCCGCATCGTCGGCGGTGCCCAGCAATGCTTTCGCGGCGAAGTGCATCGAGGTCAGGCCCGAGTGAACCTTGGCGCCGGTGTCGGTGATGAGGTCGGCGGTGCGGATGTTGACGCGGTGGGCGTCGCCGAGGACTGCGGTGGTGGCGTGAAATGCGCCGCCGGACCAATCACCGGAACTGCCGAGCTCGGTGATGCCGGATTGGGCGCGGTGTGAACATGACTCGATGACCTGGCTCTGTGTGGTCAGCGACTGCTGTGCTTCGACGGCGGCAGTCGCCGCTGTCCAGGCGGCGAGCTGGGAGCGGGTGAGCATCAGGTGCGCAGGTCGCCACCGGAGCAGCGGATGTCGGTGACGTTGCCTGTCTCGGTGTGGCCGTAGTCGGTGGCGGCGGTATTCACCTTCGGGCCGACCGGGCGCAAGGTCTGTGACGATTGGCCGATTGCGGCATCGATCACCTGATCGAGCACTCCGAGGACCGCTGACGTCGCGCTCCCGGAGACCTGGCCGGCGGCGGTGGCCATCGCACCCTTACCCGCGGCGGCGGCGATCTCGTCCCCGAGCGAGCCGACGTGTGATCCGAACCCGCTGATCCGATCCGGCTCGGCTCGGACTTCCGGTTCCATCGTGACCCCCTCAGCGATGTTTGATCTCATGCACGATAGCGAACCGATCTGACAGCGGCCGCGTCTTACCCTGCATGATCCTCGACGTCCTGGCCCTCGTTGCAGCCATCATGGGAGGGGCGTGGCTTCTCACTCCTGAGCAGACGTCGACGTATGTGGTGGCCGACTGAGTTTGTACCACCGCAGGGCGCCGATGATCGGGACGAGCCACGCAACCGCGATCCACCGGATGCCCCGTCGGGTCCCCGTAGGCGTGGCGATGATGTCGATCGTGGCCAGGACCGAGAACACTAGCCAGGTCAAAGCTGCGGTGATCCCCACGGACAATCCGACCAGGCCGATGAGGAGGTTCCTGAACCAGTCGTTGAGCTCGTGGCAGGCGTCTGGGTAGTCGGCGCAGTCTTGCAGGCCCGCGGCCGCGAGTGCGTCGGAAAACATCGCCCGGACGGTATCAGCCCCGCCTGAGAGCGCTGGTGATCCTGGGTCTCAGTGCAGCTCGCGGGACACCTTCGCCGATAACTGAGCGCCGAGTGAGTGACTCTCCGCCGCAGTGTGGAAGGCCGTGAGGCTCTACTCAACAGTGACGCGAACCACCTTCCCGGCTGCCCACAACTGTCCGGGCAAGTTGTTCGTCCCTTCTCTGGTCACCCGCTCGACATCACCCGCCGGCCAAGTGCGTGACCACAGGTAACGAACGTCTTCCACGATCCCCTCGAAACTTGGGGGTGCGTGCACGTCCATCCACATGTACGGATCTTCGACGGCCAGCCCCGGATGTCCAGGTTTGGACCTGGCGGTATCGCCACTGAGCGCCGCAGCGAAAGACTGACTGATTGCTGATCTCACGAGTGCATCCCCGTCTTGCTCGATGACCTCCACCGAAGGAATGCGAGTTAGTGACTCGTCCGGGAATCGGTCCGGTTCCACCGCCCACCAACGCTGAACGACGCCGCTTCCCCCACCGCAACAGCAGTCATCGGAGGTTCGTCATCGAGAAGAACCCAAAACCGCACCATGCGGTCCACACCCCCTCCCAGGCCACATCACCCAAGGTCACTAATCACGAATATGTGACGGCCGAGTGAGCTTGTACCACCGCACGGGGCCGATGATCGGGACGAGCCACGCTACGGCGATCCACCTGATGCCCCGGCGGGCCCCGGTGGGTGTGACGATGATGTCGATGGTGGCTAGCACCGCGAACACCAGCCAGGCCAGAGCTGCGGTGATCGCCACGGAGACCCCGCCGAGTCGGAGAAAGAGGTCCCCGACATCGGGGGCGATGCTGGGGCACGCGGATGGCTGCTCGGCGCAGTCCTGCAGCCCTGCGGCCGCGAGTGCGTCGGAGAACATCGACCGGACGGTATCAGGCGCGTCTCTAATGCCAAGGGGCGAGGATACTTGGTCGACGCCCCGGTCGCTATCGGAGACCATCGGGAGCAGAGTGCACGTCCCGGGGTGTTAGTCGGACAGTATGAAGGCTCGGAGAGAGAGCAGAAATGACGATGTACCGAGTGGACGTGACGCGCGAAGACGGTTGGTGGATGATCCGCGTGCCCGAACTGGTCGACAGCTTCGATGGCGAGCCGGTGCTCACTCAGGCGCACGGACTCATCGGAGTCGACCCGATGGCGCGCGAGCTGATCTCGCTTGTCGCGCATGTTCCCTCGTCGGAGATCGCGCTCGGCTTGAACATCGAACTGCCTGCAGACGACAGGGACGACGAGCGTTTGACCGAGAAGAGCGGACCAGTCGAGATCGAGATCGACGGCGAGATATTCACCGTGACCGTGCATCAACCAGGCGAGTTCAGTTACGACTGGAACACAGGACCTAACGATTACGGCTTCGGCTCAGGTGTGCGAAGTGTCGGCGGACCAGTACCTCAGGAGCACCTTTACCCGCCGTTGTCTGTGCATCGGGACTCTTGTGCACGATTTCTGGCACAGATTGATCCGGACACCGGATATCTGGCTGATTAACCGTTTCGTGGCGACGGGACATGCTGAGCCAGCTTCAGCCAGGGGTCTGGCTGCGCGCCAACCATTCGCCGTCCAACGAAAGCTGACCGAACGTCCCGTCGGCCGACATCGTGTGTGCCGCCATGTACGGCGTGCTCCACCGGGTCACGTCTCAGAGGTGAATCATCCGCAATCAGCCTCTCGTGTTCGGCCCGCGCGACTGAATCGCGGCTACGATCGCTGCTCCGACCGCCACGAATGTCAGGCGGGCGCCGATCTCTGAGGCTGACAGACTGCCGCTGCCGATCAGCACGATCACCGCTGCGAGGCCGATAAACGCCCACGGAAGCCACCCCTTCGCCGTCACTTCCACACCTATCTCTCCGTCGGTTTCGGGCGCAGCCTACGGCAACGGAGTAGCGTAGCTCTCTTCGGCCATTGGCTGGAGTCACCAGGAGGGCACCACATGCCCAACCATCACCCATCTCGATCGTGGCGCGGCTGCGCGATGTGCAAACCCCACAAGCGTCGCGGTCAGGGCTGCAGCGAGCGCGATCCTTGGGCGGTCCAACGCCAACTCGGCGTCCGCCGACGCTACTCTCGAGCCGATCTAGGCGACTGACCTCAGCGAAAGCGGCAACCTCAGCGTCGCCTCGCCGCTAGTCTCACCGGTGCGATCTGTCGGGGGTCCAGGACAAAGTGGCAGTTCACCTTCTGCAGATCCGAGCCGATTTGCTTGGAGGTGGGTGTGGAAATGAAGCCGGGTTACGAGCGAGCACGTGTCCTGATCACGGTGAAGACGTATCCGAACCCCTCTGCGAAAT
Organism: Gordonia sp. CPCC 206044; assembly: GCF_048537895.1. Classification (NCBI taxonomy): domain Bacteria; kingdom Bacillati; phylum Actinomycetota; class Actinomycetes; order Mycobacteriales; family Gordoniaceae; genus Gordonia; species Gordonia sp. CPCC 206044. The sequence goes on along the minus strand of NZ_JBCLVL010000010.1, from coordinate 77,792 downwards.
ACGAAGAGACAGTGTGTGTTGCGGGTGTCCGACTCGATGGCGAGAAACCTGAGTGGATCCGTCTCTACCCTGTGAGATTCCGCAGTGTGGATGAAGGCGCACAGTTCGACAAGTACGAGGTCATCGAAGTTCACGTGACGCCCCATGGAAGTACTGACCCGCGTGTCGAGTCTCATCGGCCAGATCAGCAAACAGTCGTCCATCTCGATCGCATCGACACCGACCGGGGTACGTGGAGGCGACGCCGGGATCTGCTCGGCGAGCTTCCTGGCATGACCACTACCTGCGACCTTCGGCGAGATGCGGTCAGTGGAAGGATGAGTGACCCTGCGCGATCTCTGGGAATGATCAAGCCCCACGTCACCGATGTTTCGGTGTCAGAGGGTAGACCGTGGGATGCTGGCCAACTGAGGAAGATCGCGGACGCAAGTCAGCCGACGCTGTTCGGTCCGGGTCTTCGGCCTCTCGAGCCGATGCCGTACAACGTCCATTACGAGTACACCTGTGAAGCTGACGGCTGCGACGGGCACCGGCAGAAGGTCCTGGACTGGGAGCTCGGACAAGCAGGGCGGAAGTGGAAGCGAGAGTACGGCGACCTCGCAATTGAGGAGATCAGGCGAAAGTGGGCCGATCAGATGACCGCCAGCGACCGTGATCTCTACTTTTTCATCGGGAACCAACACCAACACCGAGGGTCATTCTCGGTATTGGGCACCTGGTGGCCGAAACAACAGGCAGAAGATCGCCAACTTGGTCTGTTCTAGACGTGCACGACCTGAGCGTCTGGGCGGTCGGCCAGTAGGCGATCAACAACCAGATGGCGGTGGCATTGACTGTGATCGTGCTCGAAACACAGCAAGGCGACCGCGCCGTCGTCGAGTAACTCGACCACGTGCGCGAGCGCTTCACCTGCGGCGTCGCCGTCGAGTACCGCACGGTAACGATCGATCGAGTGTGGGTCGCCTGCGCGAAACCCCACCCGGTTGTCCTTCGGGTTCCCGAGTGCGCGGTGGTGGATGTAATCAATACCGACTGCGTCGAGTGCTGCGGAGAGCTTTGTTTTCGACAGGCCTGGCTTCCGGCTGAGGGGAGTCAGGCGAACGTCCACGAGTACCTGTACATCGGCTGCGACAAGCTGGGTAATCAGATCGCTCGCAGACCTGCCTTCGTAGCCGACGCTGACGAGAGTCCCGCGGGTGTGTTCAGTGTTCGTCACAGAGTCAATTATGGCCTGATGCTCGAGGACCATCCCCAGGTATCAGTATGTGTCGAATTTTAATGAGGCAATGCGCAATTCGATATCTCTGGTGCGAGTCGAGCAGGCGAGGCGGGCGTCCACATGCGGGCATGTCTGGTTACGCACCCTTCCTCACGAGCTTGGCTCGCTCGCGGTGATGGCGGCGGGCTCGCGCGATGGCTCGCTCCAAAGAAGGGGTGGTCGCTGCGGTATGAGCGGGTGTCCACGCAGCCCTTAGCCGCCCGGGGTGCATCTCGATCCGGTAGAACGCACCGCCGTCGAGCTCCGCGAACCATCTGCTCGAAATGCAACTCAGATGCCTTCGTACTCAGGCATGATCACGCCGCCGATCGCGTGCCAGGAGCACGAGGGCCACGGCCTCTAGGGCTGTGAATGCCGACAACGTGACCTGTGCCCACGTGTTCGTCGCTATGCCGATCAACAGGCCGATGGTGGCGAGCATGCTGGTACCAATGGTGATCATCGCCTTGTTTGTACTGCTCATCTGTCCCCTCGTCTTCTTGTCTCGCCAGGGTCGATCTCGTGGTGTTCGGTCGCTTGTTCGGGTGTCATGCCGCCATGCAATCGTCGGGATCGGGAGGCACTGCCCACATGGTGCGGCGGTAAGAACTGTCGACGGCCCCGTGCATTGCTTCGCGCAGCTCGGCAGGGTCAACGCCGACGTAGCGTTCGGTGGTCGCCAGCGACTCATGGCCGAGCAGGATCTGAACTGCGTGCAGGTTCTTCTTGCTCTGGAATGAGCGTGTTGCGAAACGGTGGCGAAGCGTGTGCATGGTCCACGTCCCAGGCAATGCCTCTGAGCACAGCTCGCCAACGCGTCGCGGCGCCAGATGACCGTTGTCGTTGCCGGGGAATAGCCAGCCGGTCGGTGCCGCGCCCGGCGTGTGGCCAGCAGCGCCAGCCTCGATCACGCTTGCCAGATCGTCGCTGACGGGGATCACGCGCACCTTGCCGCCCTTGCCGTGTACCGGCAGCATCGGTCCGTCGAGCGCATCCTCGAGGTCATCGGTGGACACGACTGCGACTTCTGCGCGCCGTAGCCCCTGCTCCACCGACAACCGCAGCATAAGGCGAACCCGCGGTGAAGGAGTGGCCATGCCAACGGTAACGACACGGTTCGGTGCGGGCCGCGGTGCCGGCTCCGATGCCTACACGGTCGGAAGACCATCTACCGGGTTGACACCCGACAGGCGTTCGGTCGTGAATGCCCAGGTGAAGAACGACACCGCGGCGTTCCGGTGGGTGCGGCGCGTCTCGCGCGCCCAGGTCTGATCCGCGTGATAGCCGATGATGTCGCCGCGGGTGACATCGGCGGGCTTGATCGAGTTGAGCGCACGAGCCATTCCTTCGATCTGCTCGCGACGCGAGTTGACCGTGGTGCTTGGACGTCCAAGGGCCCGAAGATGCCGGAGGTATCCGGCGATCAGAGGTTGCCAGGCAAGCGGCACCGGCTTGGAACGTCCTGTGTTGTTTTGTCTCATGGGTCTGGATTCTGGGGGAACTGAATCTGGATTCGACAAATCCTCGTCATTCGAGGATTCGAGTTGCAGTCAGGCTGCGGACGCCGCTGCTGGTTTGGGGTCGACAGGGTGTAGGTGCCGGCGTCTGGGTGTGACCTGCGATGATGTGGTCATATCGACGACGTTGGTGGCCGAATCCCCGTACGGATCAGAAGGTTTGGGGTTCGAATCCCTACGAGCGCACCACAGATCCCGCTACCGGTACCCATCGGTGGCGGGATTTTGTTCTCGCCCTCTCGACGGCTGCCCGCACCTCTCTCTCGGTGGCTACTTCCGCGACGGCCGCGCCGCACCGGAACGCCTGTGCGCTGGCATTTGTCACGCCGGACCGATCGACTCCGATAGTCCTCGGGAACGACCATAGAAGGGGGCCATGGCCATGACCGACAAACATGATCACGACGAGCACGATCACGACGAGATCGCTCGCTACTCGTGGGATGACACGCCGAAGTACGTCGACCGGGAAGGGAACCCGCTGTCGCTGAACAAGTGCGTCGAGCTCCAGGACGACCCGGGGTATCGACGAATCGTCGTCCACCGGATCGCCTTCGACGAGCAGGGTGGGGTGGCATCGATCACCGAACTCACCGACCTGCATTCGATGGTTGCGACACCGCCCACTGAGGCCGACCACTGTGATGTCGCGACCACGTGGATCGGCATCCGACTGTTCGGCCAATCGTTCGAGACCATGCTCTTCGGCGGTCCCGACGACGGCGCGTACGTGCGGTACGAGAACGAAGAGGAGGCCATCGCCGGTCATCACGAGGTGATCGAGGCCATCCAGGCTCGCGGATCGTGGATTCCCGCGCGAAGCTGAGCCTCACATGTCCGACGGCCGGGACCAATGGCGGTCCCGGCCGTCGTCATGTGCGGACATGGCGTCCTGAACGGGGCGATCCGGGCCGCGGCCGGAATCGGCCCGCGACTACCATCACCTCCATGCCGGAAGCGTCGACCATCGTCGTCAGCGGCGTCGTCATCCGCGACCACGCCGGTCGTCTGTTGACGGTGCGCAAACGGGGCACGCAGCGATTCATGCTGCCCGGCGGCAAACCCGAACCGGGGGAGTCCGATATCGAGGCCGCCGTCCGCGAATGTGCCGAAGAGATCGGGCTCACGGTCGCCGACAATGCGCTGCTCCGGTGGGGGCGGTTTCGGTGTGCTGCCGCCAACGAAGACGGATTCGATCTCGTCGCAACGGTTTTCGAACACGACAGGGTCGACCCGATCATCACTCCCGCCGCGGAGATCGCCGAAATCCGTTGGCTCGACGTCGAAGTGCGACCGCTCCCGGACGACCTCGCGCCGCTCCTGGTCGACCACGTGGTCCCGGCGCTGCGAGCCACCGCCGACTCCTGACGCGCGCCGCAATTTTCACAAGATTCACAGCATTTCAACCTCGGTCCGTTACGGTAAACCCTCAGGGGGGTCTTTAGAGCGCCGAAAGAGATGAAAGGATCTCGCATGACCGCTCCATCACCCGTAGCGCGCTATGCCGCCGAACTCTTCGGCACATTCTGGTTGGTCTTCGGCGGTTGTGGTACCGCCATCTTCGCTGCCAAACAAGTTGCCGAGGGCGACGACATCGGCACGTTGGTGCAGGTCGGCGTGGGCTACCTCGGTGTGGCGCTCGCATTCGGTCTCACCGTGGTCACCATGGCCTACGCCGTCGGTCACATCTCCGGCGCGCACTTCAACCCGGCGATCACCCTCGGGGCTGCCGTGAGTGGTCGCCTGTCGTGGAAAGACCTGCCCGGTTACTGGATCTGCCAGGTCGTCGGCGGTCTGCTCGCCGGACTGTTGCTCTGGGTCATCGCATCGGGCAAGGACGGGTTCGACCGGGTCGGCAACATGGCCGCCAACGGTTACGGCGACCACAGCCCTGCCGGATACGGACTCGGCGCGGTCATCATCGCCGAGATCCTGCTCACCGCGTTCTTCCTCATCGTCGTGCTGGGTGCCACCGACGGTCGCGCACCGGGCGGATTCGGTCCCCTGGCCATCGGCCTGACGCTGACCCTCATCCACCTCATCTCCATCCCGATCAGCAACACCTCGGTCAACCCCGCGCGCTCGACCGGCGTGGCCTTCTTCAACGCCAACGGTGCGCCGGGCCAGTTGTGGGTGTTCTGGGTGGCGCCCTTGGTCGGCGGTGTGATCGGTGGCCTGCTCTATCCGCTGCTGTTCGAGAACGGCAAGCTGGCGATCGCGGGCATGGGGTCCAAGGAGTCCTCCGCGTCCTGACCGCACGTGTCGGCTAAGTGCCGCAGCTCGATCGATCCCGTCGTCGGCGTTGTGACCGGCATCGATGGGTGAGTTGCGGTCGCCGGCGCCCCGGGCGGCGGACGTCCCCGTCGCGGCGTCGTACTGTCGGAGGTACCGGTCATCACGCCGGACACCGACAGACTGCGGACGGAGGTCGACGATGGGCCAGCCCACCGGGCAACAGCCGCGTCCACCCGTCGACCCGCCCTCGGGTCCGCCTGCCGACGACCTCTACCGGACCCCGCTGCACCCGCAGCTCTATCCACCGCTGGGCTACGGGCCCGACGGCACGCCGATCTTCGTACCCGGGCAGAAGGCGCCTGTTGCCGGTCCGGCGGCAGGCGCAGGTGCCGACGGTGGTCCGCCGAGGGCGCCCGAGGAGGCCGCTGGCCTACCGGAACCCGATGGGCGCCGCCGTCGCGAGCAGGCGTCGGACCGTCGGTTGGTCGGGGTGCTCGCACTCGTGGCGGTGGCTGCACTCGGCCTGCTCGCTCTGACCGTCGGTCGGGCCGCCTTGCGGGACGACGAGTCGACAACCGCGACTGAGCCGACGTTGCCGATGGTCATCCCCGAGGCGCCGACAGGGCTGCCGACCGCGCCCGGACAGGAACCCGGTGGGGGTTCCGACGAGATCCCCGGGGTGGTCCCCAACGACCCGGCGTCGCCTGCGGGCAAAGAAGTCGTCTACCAGGTGACGGCATCGACGGCGACGACGATCCTCTACGTGGATGCCGAGGGATTGCGGACGACCGTCGGCGCGCCGAGTCCGTGGACGGTCAGTTTCACCGCGAACGCCAATCCGCTGCGCATCCTGGTACTGGCCGGGCGCGGCGCGGCGTCGTGTGAGATCAAGGTCGACGGCCAGACGATCGCGTCCGATCAGATCACCGAGACGTCGACCCGACGGACGGTCTCCTGCCGCGGCTGAGATGGTCGGCCCACATCACGGCGTGACCTGGATCATGGATCGCGGTGGCCATCGCGCGCATCGACTGTGTGGTGGGGTGTCCGGGTCGCTACCGTAGACCTGTGAGTTCCTCGCAGACAGCCCCAGAGAACGCCGCCTCCCCGGAGACCGCCACCTCCGCCGCCGACTTCAAGTCGATGGTCACCTGGCGCGGTGTGGGCGCCGACCGGCTCGAACAGGTGCGCCTGCAGGTCTCCGGTGACCGCATCAAGGCCTACGGTCGCATCATCGCGGCGGCCACCGACGACCACGAAGCGTTCTCGGCGTCGTACGAGCTGATCACCAACGATGCCGGCGTCACCAAGCGGCTGTCTGTGCATCTGCTGCGCGAGAGTGGGATCACACAGCTCGGCATCACCCGTGATGGTGAGCACAACTGGCTCGTGCAGACGCCCGACGGAACGCAGCGCAGCGACTTCAACGGGGCCGAGGACGTCGATCTGGCTCTCTCGCCCATGTTCAATGCGCTCCCGATCCGACGGCATCGCCTCCACGAGCGGGCCGGGGACCTCGACGTGCCGGTCGCCTACCTCTACCTGCCGGGCGGCGTGGTGGAGCCGGCAACCCTGCACTACACGGCGGGCGAGGACTCGATCGAGGTGGTCTCGCCCGTGGTCACCTCCACACTCACCGTCGACGCGAACGGTTTCGTGGTGGACTACGCCGGCCTGGCCACCCGGGTCTGAGTCGACCGGATCTCCTCGATCGGCCGAAGCCCCGGAACCTGCCTCAGCCCAGCCACACGCGTGCCTGGTGGGCCTGCCGTCGCAGTTCCTCCGCCCAGCCCGGCGCGCCGATGGTGACCCCGGTGATGGGGGCGGGCGCCGCACCGGCGATCGCGTCGTACGCCAGGCGCGCGCGATGACCGTCGTCGACCAGGATCTCCACGGTGCCCTGATCCCGTAGCTCGTCGCGCGCGGCGATCAGCCGGTCGATCGTCTCGCTCAACACGTTGAGCAGGGCGATCCCGTTGGCCTCCAACATCGCCCGCTGCAATGCGGGAGCCGTTGCGGCAACCCGCGTGCCGTCACGAAAACTCCCGGCCGCCAGGCGCAGCGCGAGGTCGCTCTCGCCGGCACCGACGGCGGCGGTGGCCCCCGCCGTCAGGTGCGGCAGATGTGAGATCGCCGCCACCGCACGGTCATGCGCGTCGGGTGCCGCCGGCACCACGAATGCCCCGACTGCCCGGGCGATCGACGCGACCGTGGACCAGTCGTCGGCGTCGGTGTCGTCTTCTGTCGTGACCATCCACATCGCGTCGGAGAACAGATGCGGGTCGGTGGCCTCCCACCCGGACCGGCTGGTTCCGGCCATCGGATGGCCGCCGACGTACCGCATGCCGGCTGCATGTTTCGAAACGGATTGGGCAACAGCCTGTTTGACACTGATCACATCGGTGAGCAGGCATGTCGCGGCATGTTCGGCGATGGTGGGCAGCAACGCGTCGATGGTCGTCACGGGCGTCGCCAGGACGATCACCGCGTCGTCGGTGGCCGCCCGCTGCAACGTCGCGACCAGATCGCCGGACGCCTGATACCCGGACGACGTGGCGGCGTCGACGGTGTCGGGCGAACGGTTGTAGCCGTAGGCGGTGCCGCCATCGTCGTGCAGGGCGCGTAGCAGCGAACCGCCGATGAGGCCCAGTCCGAGAATGCAGACGGGTCGGTCGAGGAGCACGGGACGGTCAGCTGCGGCGGTCACCCCTTCAGATTCCCACATCGACCGGCCCTGTCCGGCGCCGTGCCCACCTGCGGGGACTTGGGTGCCTCGCCGTTTACGGCTACGGTGACCTGCATGGCAGGTGCCGGCACGGACGTATCGGGTGGTTCGAACAAACAGGTCAACGACGACATCGAAGGATTTGCGGTAGCCGTCGTCCGCGACGAGGGCTCATGGAAGGTCACCGCACTCGAACGGTCCGCCCTCCTCGACCTCGGCGAGGCCGAACGACAGCTGCGTGACCTGCGGGCCACCGGTGCCGTATTCGGTCTCCTCGACGTCGACGACGAGTTCTTCATCATCGTCCGGCCGGGGCCGTCGGGCGCCCAATTGCTGATCTCCGACGCCACCGCGGCCGTCGACTACGACATCGCCGCCGACGCACTCGACGAGATGAACATCGAGGTGCCCGACCTCGATCCCGACGAACTCGACGACGTCGACCCCTGGGAAGAGGGCGACCTCGGCGTCCTCGCCGATCTGGGCCTGCCGGACGCGGTCATGAGCATCATCGTCGGCGACACCGACCTCTACGCCGACGAACAGGTCGGCATGATCGCCGCGCGACTGGGATTCGCCGACGAGTTGTCCAAGGTGCTCGACACATTGGGGCATTGACCCCGTCGGGCACGTCGTCGGCGGCGTGGGAGTCGATGATGCGATCGGCGCTCACCGCGGCCCGCGCCGCAGGCCCCGACGACGTCCCCATCGGTGCGGTCGTCTTCGACCCGGCAGGCGTCGAGCTGGCGCGGGCGGCCAATCGTCGGGAAGCCGACGGCGATCCCACCGCCCACGCGGAGATCCTGGCACTGCGGATGGCCGCCGCACGCTACGGCGACGGTTGGCGTCTGCCGGGCTGCACCCTGGCGGTCACCGTGGAACCGTGCACGATGTGCGCCGGGGCGATCACCCTGGCGCGGGTCGACGCGCTGGTGTTCGGTGCCTGGGAGCCCAAGACCGGCGCGGTCGGGTCGTTGTGGGACGTCGTACGCGATCCGCGGTTGACGCACCGTCCTCAAGTGCGTGGCGGCGTCCTGGAGGACGAGTGCAAGGCGCTCATGCTGGACTTCTTCGCCGCGCGCCGCGACGACCGACCCTGAGGATCCCGCGGGTACGAATCAGGGTGCACTTCAGGGTCCTTTTCTGCCTGTGTTCTGGCACATTGGGGATAGGGGCACGCATCCGCGGTGCCCGCAGAACCCGAGGAGGGTGACATGGCCGACCCCACAGACAAGGTGACCGAGGCGGTCGACGCAGCCAAGGAGAAGTTCAGCGAGTTCGCGAACAGCGAGCAGGTCCAAGGCGCCGTCGATTCGGCCAAGGAGAAGTTCACCGAGATCGCGAACAACGAGCAGGTCCAAGGCGCCGTCGACTCGGCGAAGGAGAAGTTCACCGAGATCGCCAACAGCGACCAGGTGCAGGGCGCGCTCTCGACGGCGAAGTCGAAACTGGGCGAGTTCCGCGACAAGCTCGGCGGACACTGATCTCTACTCCGTCGTTCCCCGCGCGGCTCTCCGTGTACGTGCGAGTTCGCGTGCCCCGTGCTGCCCGACGAGCGGGTGCGAGCGTCACGAAGGGTCTCTGACCTGCCAATTTAATGCTGGGCGCCGACTGCGGTACAGTCTTCCGCGGTGGCGTGTCCGAGCGGCCGAAGGTGCAGCACTCGAAATGCTGTGTGCGGTAACCCCGTACCGAGGGTTCAAATCCCTCCGCCACCGCCACGAATGGCCCCCTACCTGTACGGGTAGGGGGCCATTATGGGCAGTGGGCCATCCACCTCATTTCCGAGCATCCACCTTGGCGCGCGCGAAGGTGAATTCTCCGACATGAGGTTTCTGTCGCCGGCGCCCCCGATCAGGTGAGGAAGCGGCCGGCGTTCTCGGCGAGGTCGAGCACCGGTTGCGGGAAGACGCCCAACACGATGGTGACCACGGTGCACACCGCGATCGGAACCGTCGTCAACACGCTCGGCTTCACCACGTGCGGAGCGTCGACGGGCACATCGGCAAAGAACATCGCGACGATGATGCGGATGTAGAAGTAGGCAGCGATCGCGCTGGCGAGCACACCGACCACCACCAGGACACCGCCGCCTGCGCCGCCGACGGCCGCGAACACGTCGAACTTCGCGATGAACCCGCTCGTCAACGGGATCCCGGCGAACGCCAACAGGAACATCGAGAACATCGCGCCGACGAGCGGATACCGACGACCCAGTCCGGCCCACTGGGAGATCTCGGTGGCCTCACGACCGGACAGGTGAGGGCCGGATGGTCGGTCCGGCTCGCGGACCACCGCGACGGTGGCGAAAGCACCGAAGGTCGAGAAGGCGTAGGCGGCAAGGTAGAACAGCGATGCGGCCAGCCCGGCATCGTCGAAGGCGATCAGCCCGAGGAGGATGAATCCCGCGTGCGTGATGGACGAGTACGCGAGCATGCGTTTGATGTCGGTCTGGGTCACCGCCATCACCGCGCCGATGAGCATGGTGGCGATCGCGATCACCCAGAGTGCCGGTGCCCATTGGTCTTTGAGATCGCCGAACCCGACGTAGAACACGCGCAGCAACGCCACGAACGCGGCGATCTTGGTGGCTGCCGCCATGAATGCGGTGACCGGACTCGGTGAGCCCTGGTACACGTCGGGAATCCAGGCGTGGAACGGCACGGCACCGACCTTGAACAGCAGACCGACGCCGAGCAGTCCGAGGGCGAGCAGTGGGAGGATCGTGTCGCCGCCGGGTTCGGAGACGGCGACTCCGATGGAGCGTCCGATCTCGCCGAGTTGCAGCGACCCGGTCGCGCCGTAGGCGAATGCCGCGCCGAACAAGAAGAACGCCGACGAGAACGCCCCGAGCAGAAAATACTTGAGCGAGGCCTCCTGGGAGATCAGTCGACGACGACGTGCCAGCCCGCACAACAGGTAGAGGGGTAGGGAGAAGACCTCCAGTGCGATGAACATGGTCAGCAGATCGCCACAGGCCCCGAACAGCATCATGCCGCCGACGGCGAGCAGGGTGAGCGGGAAGACCTCGGTGGTGAGGCCGCCGGCCCGGGTGGCCTCGAACTCGGCGTCGGTGTTGGGGACCGACGCGCCCGACGGGGTGAACATGTCGGCGCGCACCGACTCCAGGGATGCCTGGCCCTGGAAGGACGACTGGGCGGCGGCGCCTGGGCCGTCGCTGACGCGGCGTATGCGTCCCGGTGCCGCCACCACGCGCTCGAGTTGCCGTTCGCCCAGGAAGGCAACCGTGAGGATCGCGACGAGGAGCAGCAACCCCTGCGCGAACAGCGCGGGCCGGTCGATCACCACCGCCCCGGACATCGCGAACTGACCGTCCCGGCCGTCGGTGAACTCGGCGGCGGCGACCGCCACCACCGCCGCGAACGCCGCGACCAACCCGCCCAGCGACAGCACGATCTGGATCGGATAGCGAAACCGTCTCGGCGAGAAGGCCTCCACCAGAACGCCGACCACGGCGACGCCGAACACGATCAACATCGGGGAGACCAGACCGTACTCGATGTTCGGCGGGGTGATCGCCGCGAGATGCTCGACCGTCATTTCGAGCCTCCGTCCGTCCCGGAACCGACCGTGGGCTGCGGATCCTGCTGGCCGATCGTGCTCATCGTGTGGGTGACCGCCGGATCGATGATGTCCAGCAACGGCTTCGGGTACAGGCCGAACACCAGGAGCAGCGCGATCAGCGGTGTCACCACCACGAGTTCACGGCCGTGCAGATCCCGCATGGATCGGGTGGCCGCGCCCGGCCCCTCGAGGTGCCGAGGTGGTCCACCCATCATCCGTTGGTACAGCCAGAGCACGTAGATCGCCGACAGCACAAGGGCACTCGCCGCCGCGATCGCGGCGACCGGATAGCGGGTGAAGGTCCCGATCAACACCAGGAACTCGCTGATGAACGGGGCGAGGCCCGGCAGCGACAGGGTGGCGAGACCGGCGATCAGGAACGTTCCGGCCAACACGGGCGCCACCTTCTGCACCCCGCCGTAGTCGGCGATGAGGCGGCTGCCGCGACGCGATACCAGGAACCCGGCGATGAGGAACAACGCGGCCGTGGAGATCCCGTGATTGACCATGTACAGCGTCGAACCGGTCTGCCCCTGGCTGGTCAACGCGAAGATGCCCAGGATGATGAAACCGAAATGGGAGATGGAGGTGTAGGCGATCAGACGCATCACGTCGGTCTGGCCGATGGCCAAGACCGCACCGTACACGATCCCGATCACCGCGAGGGTGGCGATGAACGGCGCGAAATATCGTGAGGCATCGGGAAACAGCTGCAGACAGTAGCGCAACATGGCGAACGTGCCGACCTTGTCCACCACCGCCATCATCAACACCGCACCCGCCGGCGTTGCCGACACCGCGGCGTCGGGCAACCACGAGTGGAACGGCCACAACGGGGCCTTGACGGCGAAGGCGAACATGAAGCCGCAGAACAGCAACTTGAGCACGCCCGAGCCTGCGTCGAGCTGCCCCGACGACGCGGCCTCGACGACGGCCCGCAGATCGAAACTGCCGTTCCCATCCGAACCGAGATCCGACCGTGCGGTGACGACGTACAGACCGATGACGGCGGCCAGCATGATCAGCCCGCCGAACAGGTTGTACAGCAAGAACTTCACCGCGGCACGACTGCGGTCCACACCGGCGCCGGTGCCGAATCCGCCGATGAGGAAATACATCGGGATCAGCATCGCCTCGAAGAAGATGTAGAAGAGCAGGATGTCGAGTGCGACGAAACTCATCAGCACCATCGCCTCGACGCTCAGCGTCAGCGCGACGTAGATGTGCACACCCTTCTGCCGGCGACCCCCCGCATGGTCGAGCGAGCCCGAGTGGTCGGCGTCGCGCCACCCGGCCACGATCAGCAGCGGCACCAACACCACCGTCAGCAACACGAGGACGAGACCGATCCCGTCGAGCCCCAATGTGTATCGGGTACCCAACGCGGGAATCCAACTGTGATCCTCGGTGAACTGATAACGATCGGCAGCCCCGACACCACCGCGATCGCGGTCGAAACCGATCGCCAGGCCCAGCCCGACCGCGAACACCGCGATCGAGACAAGCAGACCCACCCACTTGGCCACGTCGGCTCGTGTCCTCGGAACCGACAGCACCGCAAGGGCTCCCACCGCGGGCAGCAACCACAGAATCGTCAACCAGGGGATGTTCACAGCACATTCACCACCATCACCATGGCGACGACGAGGATCGCGCCCGCGAACATCGACAAGGCATACGAACGCACGTAGCCGTTCTGCCATCCACGTATTCGGTGCGACAGCCACGAGACGCTCTGGCCGACACCGGTCGTCACGCCGTCGACACCCTCGTCCTCGACGACGACGAGTGCGTGGGTGAGCTCCTGTCCGGGGCGCATCAGCACGCGCTCGTTGAATCCGTCGCCGTACAGATCGCGGCGGGCCGCGACGGTGAGTGCGGAGACATCGTCAGGGGCACTCTCGGGGACCGGTCGCGTACCGTACTGCCGCCAGGCGATCAGCACGCCCGCTGCGACCACCACGAGCACCGCGACGGTGACCACCCAGGTCGGCACCGACAACTCGGCATGATGTTCGCCGACGACCGGTTCGAGCCAGGACACCAGCGAATCGCCCCAGGCGAGCAGCGCTCCAGAGACCACCGAGCCGATGGCGATCAGGATCATCGGACCGGTCATCACGCCCGGTGATTCGTGCGGATGGACGTCGGTCTTCCACCGGCGCTCACCGAAGAAGGTCAACAGCATCACCCGTGTCATGTAGAACGCCGTGATGCCTGCGCCCAGGAGCGCTGCGCCGCCGAGTAGCCAGCCGCTCAACCCGCCTTTGGCGAACGCTGCCTCGATGATCGGATCCTTGGAGAAGAAGCCCGCGAACGGCGGGCACCCGATGATCGCGAGATAGCCGAGTCCGAAGGTGGCGAAGGTGATCGGCATGACCGTGCGCAGACCACCGAAGCGGCGCATGTCGGTCTCGTCGTCCATCCCATGCATCACCGAACCGGCGCCGAGGAACAACCCGGCCTTGAAGAAGCCGTGCGTCAACAGATGCATGATGGCGAAGGCGTAGCCTGCGGGCCCCAGACCGGTGGCCAGGACCATGTAGCCGATCTGACTCATCGTCGACGCCGCCAACGCCTTCTTGATGTCGTCCTTCGCACAGCCGATGATCGCGCCGAACAACAGCGTGACCGCACCGACGACGGTCACACCCACCTGCGCGTGCGGGGCCAGGTCGAATATCGGATTGGAACGTGCAATCAGATAGACGCCCGCGGTGACCATGGTCGCGGCGTGGATCAGCGCCGACACCGGCGTCGGGCCCTCCATCGCGTCGCCGAGCCACGACTGAAGCGGCACCTGGGCAGACTTGCCGCACGCCGCCAGCAGAAGCATGAAACCCAGTGCGGTGAGCACACTCTCGCCCGCTTGATCGGCGGCCCCGAACACCGCTTCGAACGACACCGAGCCGAATGTGGCGAACAGGATCATCAGCGCGATCGCCAACCCGACGTCGCCGACCCGGTTGACCACGAACGCCTTCTTGGCCGCGGTGGCCGCCGACGGCTTCTGCTGCCAGAAACCGATCAGCAGATAGGAAGCCAGGCCGACGCCCTCCCAACCGAAGTAGAGACCGAGGTAATTGTCGGCCAGCACCAGCACCAGCATCGCGGCGAAAAAAAGGTTGAGGTAGGCGAAGAACCGCCGACGGCCGGGATCATCGGCCATGTAGCCGATCGAGTAGATGTGGATGAGTGAACCGACACCGGTGATCAGCAGGACGAAACACATCGACAACTGGTCAAGTTGAAGACCGAAGTCGACCTGCAACTCGCCGACCGGAACCCAGCTGAACAAGATCTGGTGGACCGCACGGGCATCCGCCGTCCGGCCGACCATGCCGACGAACATGACGAGCCCGAGCACGAAGGATGCCAGCGCCATCGCACAGGCCAACCAATGACCCCACCGATCGATCCGGAGCAGGCCGGCGCTGGATTGATACGGCCCGCTCGCTTCGCTCCCGGCGCCGTGTCGATTCGGCCCGCTCGCTTCGCTCCCGGCGCCGTGTCGATTCGGCCCGCTCGCTTCGCTCCCGGCGCCGTGTCGATTCGGCCCGCTCGCTTCGCTCCCGGCGCCGTGTCGATTCGGCCCGCTCGCTTCGCTCCCGGCGCCGTGTCGATTCGGCCCGCTCGCTTCGCTCCCGGCGCCGGCCAGGAGCAGGATGGCCGCCCCCACCAACGGAAACGCGGGAACCAGCCAGAGGAGATCTGCGGTCGATTCGGTGCCCACCCGTGCCTCCTACCGCTTCAACAGATCCACGTCGTCGACCGAGGCCGATCGCCGCGCCCGGAAGATGGTCATGATGATCGCCAGCCCGACGACCACCTCTGCCGCCGCGACGACCATCGTGAAGAACGCGATCACCTGGCCGTCGAAGGAACCGTGCATGCGGGCGAAGGTGACGAACGCCAGATTGGCGGCGTTGAGCATCAACTCGATACACATGAACACGACGATCGCGTTGCGCCGGAGCAACACCCCGGCGGCGCCGATGGTGAACAGCAACGCCGACAGGTACAGATAGTTCACCGGATTCATGGGCGTTCCTCCCCCGGAGGCGTACCCAGCGACCGGCGGATGGTGCCCGGCGTGGGTGCCTGCGCCGGGCGCGGGCGCAACGTCGCGTTGACCGAGAGCTCCGACGGCGAGCCGTCCGGGAGCAAGGCGGGGACGTCGACGGCGTTGTGACGCGCATACACACCGGGACTCGGCCGCGGTGTCATGTCGATACCGAGCCGGAACCGTTCCTGCGAGAGTTCGCGTTGCGTGCGTCGCGGACCGAACCGCTCTCGGTGCGCGAGGATCATCGCGCCGAGCGTGGCGGCGATCAGCAGCGCCCCGGTGAGCTCGAACGCCCAGAGGTACTGCACGAAGATCAGTTCGGCGATGGCCTCGATGTTGCCGTCACCCGACGTGCCGGTGGCACCCGCGCCGCCGGCGACCGGCGCGCCCGCGAACACCGCCAACGACGCGTTGGCGATCGCCGCGATGAGCAGCACTCCGAACCCGATGCCCAGGACGATCGCGGAAAAGCGTTGTCCGTGCAGGGTTTCCACCAACGAATCCGACGAATCGACGCCGATGAGCATGAGCACGAACAAGAACAGCATCATCACCGCGCCGGTGTAGACGACGACTTGCACGACCCCGAGGAACAATGCGCCCTGGGCGACATAGAAGACGGCGAGGATGATCATGGTGGTGGCCAGGAAGATCGCCGAGTAGACGGCCTTGGTGGCGAACACGACACCGAGCGCGCCGATCACCGCGACCACACCGAGCACCCAGAACTGGACGGCCTCACCCGTGGAGGTGGTCGTGAGCGCGGCGAGCGGCACCGTCGTCGTGCCGGTGGCCGGACCCATTGCGGACATGGTGATCACGAGGACTCTCCGTCGGACACCGGCCCCTCTGCACCGCCGCCCTCCGCACCGCCTGCCTCTGCGGGCGGGTGGGCGTCGTTGCGCACCACGAGCTTCCCGTCCTCGGACACCTCGCCGCGGTAGTAGTTCTCCTCGGTCGATCCCGGGGCCATGGCATGCGGCGGTGGGGTCGCGTCCGGCTCCAGAGGTGCGAGCAGTCGATCCTTCTCGTAGATGAGGTCGGTGCGGTTGTCGTCGACGAGCTCATAGTCGTTGGTCATGGTGAGTGCCCGGGTCGGACATGCCTCGATACACAGTCCGCAACCGATGCACCGCAGGTAGTTGATCTGATAGACGCGGCCGTAGCGCTCACCGGGGGAGTACCGCTGATCGTCGGTGTTGTCGGCGCCCTCCACATAGATGGCATCGGCCGGGCAGGCCCAGGCGCACAACTCGCAACCGATGCATTTCTCGAGCCCGTCGGGGTGCCGATTGAGTTGGTGGCGACCGTGATAGCGCGGCGCGGTCGGCCGTTTCTCCTCCGGGTACTGCTCGGTGATCGTCGGGGCGAACATCGACGAGAACGTCACGCCGAGACCGCTGATCGGTTTGAGGAAGTCAGGCATCGGTGGTCTCCTTTGCAGGTCCGGACGCGGTCGGTGTGCCGGTCGGCGCGACTTGTCCGGGCAGCGGTGGTACCGGGAACCCGCCTGCCATCGGATCGAATGCCGGTGGTGGCGAAGTCGATTCGGAAACGCCTCGGTCGTCGTCGGCGCGCGTTCGGGGCAGACGCATCAATCGCCAGATGGCGTAGCCGAGTAGGGCCGTGACCACCAACCCGGCCCCCGCCGAGACGAGCGACCGGACCAACTCGTCGTCGTCAGAGGGCCCGACCGCCATCCGGATCAGCGCGACCACCATGACCCAGGTCAGCGAGATCGGGATCAGGACCTTCCAACCGAGGTTCATGAACTGGTCATAGCGCAAGCGCGGCAGGCTGGTCCGCAGCCAGATGAAGACGAACAGGAAGATCCAGACCTTGATGGTGAACCACAGGATGGGCCACCACCCGTCGTTTGCACCGTCGATGACGCTGATCGGCCACGGCGCCTGCCAGCCACCGAGGAAGAGCGTGGTGGCCAGGGCCGACACCGTGACCATGTTGATGTACTCGGCGAGCATGAACATCGCGAACTTCAGTGACGAGTACTCGGTGTGGAAGCCGCCGACTAGTTCACCTTCGGCCTCGGGCAGGTCGAACGGCGCCCGGTTGGTCTCGCCGACCATCGAGATCGCATAGATCACGAACGACGGGAGCAACAGCAAGACGTACCAGTGGTGTTCCTGGGCGGCGACGATGCCGGACGTGGACATCGTGCCGGCGTCGAGGAAGACCGCGGCGAATGTGAGTCCCATCGCGATCTCATAGGAGATCACCTGTGCGGTGGAACGTAAGCCGCCGAGAAGCGGATAGGTCGATCCCGACGACCATCCGGCCAGCACGATGCCGTACACACCGACCGACGTGATGGCGAGGACGTAGAGCACCCCCACCGGGAGATCGGTGAGCTGCAAGGGTGTGTGGTGCCCGAACACGGACACCATCGGCCCGAACGGGATGACGGCGAACGCCATGATCGCCGGCACCACCGCGATGATCGGTGCCGCGATGTAGATGAGTTTGTCCACACCGCTCGGCACGATGCCCTCCTTGAGGGCGAGTTTCACACCGTCGGCGACACTCTGCAGCAACCCGCGCGGCCCGACCCGGTTGGGTCCGAGGCGGGTTTGCATGCGCGCCATGACCTTCCGCTCGATCAGGATCGCGGCCAGCGGATTGGCCACCAGGAAGACGAAGACGGCGAGGGCCTTGAGAAGGATGAGCCACCACGGGTCGTGCCCGAAGTCGGCCAGCGTCGGCACGTCGGCGGCCAGGATCGTCACGGATGTGGCCGTCATCATCGTCCCTCCCCGGAACGGACCGTGGAGACCGCGATGTCGACGACGTCACCGGCATGGGCACGCAACACCCGATGCACTCCGGAGCCCGGCGCATTCATGGGTACCCACACCACTCCGTCCGGCATGTCGGTGACGGTGAGCGGCAGGGTGATCGCACCACGATCGGTACCGATGTCAACGGGGTCACCGTCGGTGGCGCCGATCCCCGCCGCGGTTGCCGACGACATCCGCGCCACTGCCGGGTGCGACGTGCCCGCCAGGTGGGGCTCGTTGTCCTGCAGCCGCCCGGCGTCGAGCAGCATCCGCCACGTGGCCAACACGACCCGGCGGGGGCCGTTGCCCGCGTGCACGTCGCGGGCAGGTTCCACCGGCGGCGAGGACGGACGAACACTACTCCACGGGCCGAGTTGTTCCAGGTCGGCGCGGATCGCGGCCGGGTCGTCGCAGTTGAGTGGAACACCCATCTGGTGGGCGAGTGCGGTCAGCACCCGGTGATCGGACAGCGCACCGACGTCGCGCAGTGCGGTGGCGAAGGGGCGGGCCCGGCCTTCCCAGTCGAGGAACATCCCTGCCTTCTCCGCGACCGCCGCGACCGGTAACACCACGTCGGCGTGCTCGGTGACCGCGCTGCGGCGCATCTCCAGACTCACCACGAAACCGGCAGCGGCCACCGCGGTCTCGGCCTCGGTCGGGTCGGGTAGATCATCGATCTCGACGCCGCCGATGAGAAGTGCCGAGATCTCCTCGCGCAGTGTGGCATCGAGGATCGCGGTGGTGTCTCGGCCGGGGAGGGCAGGGAGGTCGGCGACCTGCCAGGCCATCGCCATCTCGGTGCGCGCGGTCAGGTCGGTGACGGGTCGCCCGCCGGGCAACAGATTCGGCGCCGCGCCCACCTCGAGTGCGCCGCGTTCGCCTGCCCGCCGCGGTATCCAGGCCAGTCGGGCGCCGGTGCGCTCGGCGAGCCGGACCGCGGCGGACAATCCACCCGGGACCCCGGCGAGCCGTTCCCCGACCACGATCACCGAGCCCGAGGCCGACACCGCATCGGCGGCCGCGAACGAATCCAACACGGCTGCTTCGTCACCCGGGACCGTCGGCAACAGCGTGCCGTCGAGTTTGACGAGCCCGTTGCTCGCCAGGGCAGCGATGGCGGTCACCCGCTGTCGGCCTGCCCGGACAGCGCGCCGCATCCGGAGAAAGACGATCGGTGACTCCTCCTCGGGTTCGAAGGCCACCAGCAGGACCGACGGTGCGGCGACGAGCTCGCGGTAGGTGACGTCGTCGGGGCGGGCGGCGATGTGGCGGGCGAGGAAGTCCATCTCCTCGCCGCTGTGCACACGCGCGCGGAAATCGATGTCGTTGGTGTTCAACACTGTTCGCGCGAACCGTGCGTACGCGTAGGCGTCCTCGGCGGTGAGCCGGCCGCCGGTGAGTACTCCCACTCGACGTCCGGCGCCGGTCAACCCGTCGGCAGCCCGCCGCAACGCCTCACCCCAGGACGCCTGCACGAGGGTGCCGTCCACACCACGGATCAGTGGTGTCGTGATCCGATCCGGTGCGGTCGCATAGGAGAACGCCCAGCGACCCTTGTCGCAGTTCCACTCCTCGTTGACCTCGGGGTCCTCGCCGGCCAGTCGTCGCATCACCGTTCCGCGACGATGATCGGTACGTTGTGCGCATCCGCTCGCGCAGTGTTCGCAGACGCTCGGCGTGGAAACCAGGTCGAACGGGCGGGCACGGAATCGGTAGGCGGTGCCGGTGAGCGCGCCGACCGGGCAGATCTGCACGGTGTTGCCGGAGAAGTAGGATTCGAACGGTTCGTCCTGATAGATGGAGACCTGTTGCAGTGCACCACGGTCGGCCAACTCGATCAGAGGATCGCCTGCCACCTGGGTGGCGAAGCGGGTGCAGCGGGCGCACAGGACGCACCGCTCGCGATCGAGGAGCACCTCCGATGACAGCGGAACCGGTTTGGTGAAGGTGCGCTTGTGCCCGGTGAACCTGGAGTCGCCGCGTCCCGACGACATCGCCTGGTTCTGCAGGGGGCACTCGCCACCCTTGTCGCACACGGGGCAGTCGAGCGGATGGTTGATCAGGAGCAACTCCATCACGCCACGCTGTGCCTTCTCGGCGACCTCGGAGGTGACCTGGGTGTGCACCACCATCCCGTCGGTCACCACTGTCGTACAGGAGGCCAACGGCTTGCGCTGCCCCTCGACCTCGACGAGGCACTGGCGGCACGCCCCGACCGGATCGAGCAGCGGGTGATCGCAGAACCGGGGGATCTGGGTGCCGATGAGTTCGGCGGCGCGGATCACCAGAGTGCCAGGTGGCACCGCGATTTCGGTGCCGTCTACCGTCACCGACACCAGGTCCGGCTTCTGTCCGGCGGAGGCCTCGTCGACAGCGGTCATCGTGTCCCTCCTCCTGTCGCCGCGGCGAATACCGTGGAAAGGTGTGGGTCGAACGGACATCCGCCGTCGAAGTGCGCGAGATATTCGTCCCGGAAGTGTTCGAGCGAGGAGACGATCGGACTGCCTGCGCCGTCGCCGAGGGCACAGAAGGACTTCCCGACGATGGTGTTGGTGATGTCGGTGAGGGTGTCCAGATCCTCGGGACCGCCCTCGCCTGCCTCCAGGCGCGTCAGCAGTTGCACCAGCCAGTAGGTGCCCTCCCGACACGGTGTGCACTTGCCGCACGATTCGTGGGCGTAGAACTCCGTCCAGCGCAGCACCGCCCGCACCACGCAGGTCGTCTCGTCGAAGATCTGCAAGGCCTTGGTGCCGAGCATCGACCCGGCGGCGCCGACCCCCTCGTAGTCGAGCGGGATGTCGAGGTGCTCGTCGGTCAGGATCGGGGTCGACGAACCGCCCGGTGTCCAGAACTTCAACCGGTGACCCTCCCGGATACCGCCCGCACGATCGAGCAACTCGCGCAACGTGATCCCCAGTGGCGCCTCGTATTGGCCGGGCCGGGCCACGTGACCCGACAGGGAGTACAGCGTGAAGCCGGGCGACTTCTCGGTACCCATCGAACGGAACCAGTCGACGCCGTTGCGGATGATCGACGGCACACTGGCGATCGACTCGACGTTGTTCACCACGGTGGGGCTCGCATACAGGCCGGCCACCGCGGGGAACGGCGGGCGAAGGCGCGGCTGGCCGCGGCGTCCCTCGAGAGAGTCGAGCAACGCCGTCTCCTCGCCGCAGATGTATGCGCCTGCACCGGCGTGCACCACGAGCTCGAGATCGAACCCGGAACCGAGGATGTCACGGCCGAGATAGCCTGCGGCATACGCTTCGTCGACGGCAGCCCGTAGTCGGCGCAGGACGGAGGCCACCTCGCCGCGCAGATAGATGAACGCGTGATGGGCACGGATCGCGTATGCCGCGATGATGGCGCCTTCGATCAAGGTGTGCGGTGACGCGAGGATCAGCGGCATGTCCTTGCAGGTCCCCGGCTCGGACTCATCGGCGTTGACCACCAGATAATGCGGTGGGACCGAGCCGGTCTCGGCGGACGCGTCGGGCTGGGGGATGAACGACCATTTCGTCCCGACCGGGAACCCGGCACCACCGCGGCCACGCAACCCGGACGCCTTGACGGTTTCGATGAGGCTGTCGGGTGGGGTGCCCAATGCGATGCGCAGAGCAGCATAGCCATTGTGCGACTCATGGTTTCGCAGCGTCCACGACTCGGGTTCCGACCAGTACCGGCTGAGCACAGGGATGGTGTCCGGTGCGGGAGAGTCCGCTTCCCGATCTGTCGGCGACGCGGACCCGGTGGGTTCGGTCATCGTCGGTCACCGTCCTCGGGCAGTCCTGCCAGAAGGCGGGCGGTGCGTCGGAACGAGCACACGGCCCCGGTTCCACGGGCCGGGGTCACCGGCACCCCCGCCCGGAGATCCTCGACGAGTTCCACACTGCCCTCTGCCGTCTGGTTGTCGAAGAACTCCCAGTTCACCATGACCACCGGAGCGAAGTCGCAGGCTGCGTTGCACTCGATGTGCTCGAGAGTGACCCGGCCGTCGGGGGTGGTCTCTCCCGGCTCGATACCCAGGTGGTCTTGCAGCGCCGCGAGGATCTCGT
This sequence comes from Gordonia sp. CPCC 206044, assembly GCF_048537895.1. Classification (NCBI taxonomy): domain Bacteria; kingdom Bacillati; phylum Actinomycetota; class Actinomycetes; order Mycobacteriales; family Gordoniaceae; genus Gordonia; species Gordonia sp. CPCC 206044. The sequence goes on along the minus strand of NZ_JBCLVL010000010.1, from coordinate 55,556 downwards.
CGCCTCCCATGACGGCGCACAGCGTGTTGGTGCAGACCCCGACCAGGTACTCGCCGGTCGGGTCGCGACGGAACATCGAGTAGAAGGTGGCGACGGAGGCGACCTGCGCCTCGGTCAGATCGAGTTGCAGCGCACAGAATCTCACACCCGCGCGACTGATGTACCCGTCCTGCGACTGGACCAGGTGCAGAAGTGGCAGCAGCGCAGACCGTGCCTGCGGGTAACGAGCGACGATGCCGCGGGCGTCGGCCGTGAGTTGCGCGGCCACCTCGTCGGGATAGGTGTGCGGGCCGGCGAACCGGATCGTCGGATGCGGCTGCGGAGGCAGCACGGGGGTGCCCTCGGTCGGTGGTGCCTCGAGGTTCACGAACACCGGATCGGTCATCGGTCCACACCTCCCATGACGGGGTCGATGCTGGCGACCGCCGTGATCACGTCGGCGACCATGCCGCCCTCGCACATAGCCGCCACCGCTTGCAGATTGGTGAACGAGGGGTCGCGGAAGTGCACCCGATACGGTCGGGTGCCGCCATCGCTGACCATGTGCACACCCAACTCCCCGCGCGGGGACTCGACGGCGACGTAACACTGGCCCGCGGGCACCCGCATCCCCTCGGTCACGAGCTTGAAGTGATGGATGAGTGCCTCCATCGACGTGCCCATGATCTCGGCGATGTGTTCGGGCGAGTTGCCCAGGCCGTCCGGGCCGAGGGCGAGGTCGGCGGGCCAGGCGATCTTGCGGTCGGCCACCATCACCGGGCCCGGCCGCAACCGGTCGAGACACTGGCGCACGATCCGTACCGACTCCTTCATCTCCTTCACCCGGATCAGGTAGCGCCCGTAGGCGTCACAGGTGGTGTCGGTGATGACATCGAATTCGTAGTCCTGATACCCGCAGTACGGCTGCGACTTCCGGAGGTCATGCGGGAGGCCGGTGGCACGCAGCACCTGTCCGGTGATGCCGAGCGCCATGCATCCGGTCAGGTCGAGGTAGCCCACGCCCTGGGTGCGGGCTTTCCAGATGTAGTTCTCGTTCAGCAGGTCTTCGAGCTCGCCGAGCCGTTCGGGCAGGACGTCGAGGACCTCGGCCACCTTGTCCACGGCGTCGTCGGGCAGGTCCTGCGCCACCCCGCCGGGCCGGATGTAGGCATGATTCATGCGCAGGCCGGTGATGTACTCGAAGAGATCCAGGATGAGTTCGCGCTCCCGGAAGCCGAGGAACATCGCGGTCACCGCGCCGAGCTCCATGCCGCCGGTGGCCAGGGCGACCAGATGCGAGGTGATGCGGTTGAGTTCCATCATCATCACCCGGATCACGGTGGCGCGTTCCGGGATGTCGTCGGTGATCCCCAAGAGCTTCTCCACGCCCAGGCAGTACGCGGTCTCGTTGAAGAACGGCGAGAGATAGTCCATCCGGGTGACGAACGTGACGCCCTGAATCCAGTTGCGGTACTCCAGATTCTTCTCGATCCCGGTGTGCAGGTAGCCGATTCCGCAGCGCGCCTCGGTGACGGTCTCCCCTTCGATCTCCAGGATCAACCGCAGCACGCCGTGCGTGGAAGGATGTTGGGGGCCCATGTTGACGACGATGCGCTCGTCACCGGGCTGTGCGGCGGCACGTTCGCGGACCGCGGTGACGATCTCATCCCAGTCCTGCCCGGAGACGGTGTAGGTCTGTGTCGGGTGGACGTCGTGGCCGTCGGCGGGCGACGGCGTGCGGGAATCTCCGGTGGTGGTCATCAGCTGTAAGACCTCCGCTGGTCGGGCGGCTCGATTCGGGTTCCCTTGTACTCGACCGGAACTCCGCCGAGGGGATAGTCCTTGCGCTGCGGATGGCCCTGCCAGTCGTCGGGCATCTCGATGCGCGTGAGTGATCGATGCCCGTCGAAGACGATGCCGAAGAAGTCGAAGGTCTCCCGTTCGTGCCAGTCGTTCGTCGGGTAGATGTCGGTGAGTGTCGGGATGTGCGGATGGGTGTCCGGGACGGCGACCTCGATTCGGACCCGACGGTTGTGCGTGATCGACGCCAGGGGATAGACGGCATGGAGTTCGCGGCCATGGTCGTCGGGATAGTGAACACCGTTGACACCCAGGCACAATTCGAACCGCAGCGACTCCCGATCACGCAGCGTGATGGCGACCGCACGCAGGTGATCGGGACGGATGTGCAGGGTCATCTCGTCGCGGAAGACCACCACCTTCTCGACGGCCTCGTCGTATGACGGGGCTGGCGTGGGCAATTGCGCCAGTCCGGCGGCGAGTTCGTCGGCGACCTCGTCGAAGTAGGCGCCGTAGGGTCGGCTGGAGCTGCCGGGCAGGGTGACTGCCTGGATCAGGCCGCCGTAGCCGGAGGTGTCGCCGCTGCCATGCACACCGAACAGCCCGCGCCGGGTGCTGATGCGTTCGGCGTCGTCGGGTGCGCTCGCGGGGTCCTCCCGGTCCGGACTCATCGGAGCAGACCCTTCATCTCGATGGTCGGCTTCGCCTGCAGTGCAGCCTGTTCCGCTGCCCAGATGGCCTGTTCGCGATTCACGCCGAGTGGCATCTGCGCGATCTGTTCATGCAGTTTGAGGATGGCGTTGAGCAACATCTCCGGTCGGGGTGGGCAACCGGGCAGGTAGATGTCGACCGGTACCACGTGATCGACGCCCTGCACGATCGCGTAGTTGTTGAACATGCCGCCCGACGACGCGCAAACCCCCATGGCCAGTACCCATTTGGGTTCGACCATCTGGTCGTAGATCTGGCGCAGCACCGGGGCCATCTTCTGGCTGACACGGCCGGCGACGATCATCAGATCGGCCTGCCGCGGGGATGCGCGAAAAGCCTCCATCCCGAATCGTGCGAGATCATAGCGACCCGATGTCGTCGCCATCATCTCGATCGCACAGCAGGCGAGGCCGAAGGTGGCGGGCCACAACGATCCCTTGCGCATGAACCCGGCCAGGTCCTCGACGGTGCTCAGCAAGAATCCGCTGGGCAGTCTCTCTTCGAGTCCCATGTCGCGAACCTCCTTGCATCTAGCGGCGTCCGCGGTGCGTGCCCGGGCGGGACCGCACCGCGGACGTCGTCATTCCCAGGTGAGCCCTCCGCGTCGCCACTCGTAGGCGTAGGCCACCGACACGTTGACGATGAACAGGGCCATGGCGAGAAATCCGAACCAGCCGAGCGCGTCGAATGCGACGGCCCACGGATAGAGGAAGACGATCTCGATGTCGAAGATGATGAAGAGCATTGCGGTCAGGTAGTACTTCACCGGAATGCGCTGGACCGCTCGTTCGACGGTGCGTGGTGCGGTGACTATCCGGCCCGTTTGCTGCGTTCCCGGCGCCGTGGTGATCTGGCCCGCTCGCTGCGCTCCCGGCGCCGTGGTGATCTGGCCCGCTCGCTGGGCTCCCGGCGCCGTGAGGATTTGGCCCGCTCGCTGCGCTCCCGGCGCCGTGCCGGCGGCGGAGTCACCCACGGAGAAGGTATGCGATTCGGTCAGGGGCTCGATGCCGCATTCGTACGGTTCGAGTTTGGCGCGGTTGTACCGTTTCGGTCCGACGAGCAACGCGACACCGACCGAAAAAACCGCAAACGCCACCGCAATTGCCCCGAGGACGATGATCGGGACGTAAGCGTTCATGGCGTCGGCCTCCCCACATTCGGGCCGTATGTGAGCTGTGCCACAAGCCTACAAGCGTTTGCGCGGATGCTGCTGAGGTTTTGCCGGAGTGTCCCGAGCGTGGGCCTCGCACATCGACGCCGTGCAGGCCGGTATCAGTGACCGGAAGTGCGCAGCAGCTCGACCAGAGCGGTGGTGAGTGCGATCGGATCGATCGGCAGGGTCGCGGTCGCGTCCGCGCGTGACCAATCGGCCAACCATCGGTCGTCGGCCCGGCCGAGCAACACCAGAATCGGTGGGCAGACCGACACCTCGTCCTTCATCTGCTTGGCCAACCCCATGCCGCCGACCGGCGTGGCCTCACCGTCGAGGATCACCACATCGATCACGCCCGCATCGAGTTGCGCGAACACCATCGCGGCGGTGGCCACCTCGACGAAGGTCAGCTCGGGGAGGGACGGATCCGGACGCTGTCCGAGGGCGCCGATCACGGCAGCCCGGGTGTCCGAGTGATCCGAATAGACCAACACGCGCAACGCGGACGGCGTCTGCGGTTGCGGGTCGGTCACGCGGATGATGGTACCGGCCGTACTCCGCCGTACGTGCGCAGAATCGCCCGGCGATCCCGCCGACCGCGCGCCGATCCCCGTCGTGGGTGCGTCCGTTGGCGGCCGATCCCGCCGTCGGTCAGTGCTCGGTCGAGAACCCCACCCGCCGACGGTGGCCCGCCAATGCCAGCGTCACGAGTTCGTCGATCAGGTCGGGGTAGGACACACCCGATGCCTCCCACAGCTTCGGATACATCGATGCGGGCGTGAATCCGGGAATCGTGTTGACCTCGTTGAGCAGCCAACCGCGGCCGCCCTCCTCGTAGAAGAAGTCGACACGTGCCATTCCTGCGCACCGGAGCGCGACGAAGGTCTTCGCCGCTAGTTCGCGGACCTCGCGGACGACGTCGTCGGGAAGCTCGGCCGGGATCACCAACGTGGCCGCGCCGGTGATGTATTTGTCTTCGTAGTCGTAGAACTCGCTGCCGGGCAGGATCTCACCGGGCACCGAGGTCTCCGGGGCCGCGTTACCCAACACGGCGACCTCGACCTCGCGGGCGGTCACCGCCTCCTCGATCACCACCACGTCGTCGTAGCGCAGCGCGACGTCGATCGCCTTGTCCAACTCGGAGACGTCGTGTGCCTTGGAGATGCCCACCGACGAACCCAGGTTGGCCGGTTTCACGAACACCGGCAGCCCCAACTCGTCCGCCGCACGGGCGACGATCGTGTTGGGATCGTCGACGCCGTCACGGAACTCGATCCACCGGCACTGGGGGATTCCGGCTCGCTCGGCGACGTTCTTGGCCATCGCCTTGTCCATGCACAGCGCCGACGACAACACCCCGGCACCCACGTAGGGCAGCTTGAAGAGTTCGAGCATCCCCTGGATCGTGCCGTCCTCACCGTGCGGACCGTGCAGCAGCGGCAGCACCACCGTCACCGTGTTCGCATCGGCCTCGCCGCGCAGCGCCACCAAGGGTTCGACGACCGTTCCGGCCGGCTCCAGCTTGTCCGGGAGTTCGCTGCCCTCGGCGATCGCGGCGATGGCCTTGTCGTTGCGCAGCCACGTGCCGTCCTTGGCGATGCCGATCGGGACCAGGTCGTACTTGGCACGGTCGGCGGCCGCGAGGACGTGGGCGGCGGTGACGCACGAGACGTCGTGTTCGGCGGACACCCCACCGAAGAGGACGACCAGACGCAACAGGGGTGAAGCCATGGATGCCACGATACGGCCACCGTTCCCGACCCACCCGCCTCGGTGCTTGTAGCGTTGCGGTGTGCAATTCACCGCAACCGAGGTGGCCCAGGCCGTGAACGGGGCTCTGATCGGCGACGACGTGACGATCGACGGAGTCGGCATCGACTCCCGGATCGTGTCGCCCGGCCAGCTGTTCGTGCCGATCGTCGCCGAGCGCGACGGCCACGAGTTCGTGACCGCAGCGGCCACCGCCGGTGCGTCCGCGTATCTGACATCGCAGGGCACACAACCCGGTGTCACCTTGCCCGCGATCACGGTGACCGACACTGCCGCGGCGCTCGCCGACCTCGGTGGCATCGCCCGCGATCGCCTTCCGGACCGGATCGTCGGGGTCACGGGATCGGTCGGCAAGACGTCGACCAAGGATCTGCTGGCGGGCGCCCTCGCGACGACCTTTCGGACCGCGGCGAGCGAGAAATCCTTCAACAACGAACTCGGTCTGCCGATGACGTTGGCCAACGCGACACCCGACACCGAGGCCGTCGTGGTCGAGATGGGTGCCCGCGGAATCGGTCACATCGACCTGCTCTGCGAGATCGCCCGACCGACCGTCGGCATCGTGACCCGCGTGGAGGGCGTGCATCTCGAATTGTTCGGCAGCATCGAATCGGTCGCCCGCGCGAAGGGTGAGCTGGTGGAATCGCTGCCGGTCGACGGACTCGCCGTGCTGAACGCCGACGACGAGCGTGTCGCCGCGATGGCCGATCGCACGGACGCCGCGGTCGTGACCTTCGGACTGACGGCGACGGCCGACGTGTACGCCACCGACGTGGTGCTCGACGACCAGCTACGTGCGTCATTTCGCCTGCACACACCCTGGGGTGAGACCGACGTCCGGCTCGGCGCCCGCGGCGAACACCAGGTTCCGAACGCACTCGCGGCCGCGGCGGTCGCCGGGTGGCTCGGTGTGCCGATCGACACGATCCCGAGCGGACTGCTCGGCGCCGAGTTGAGCGGACTGCGGATGGAGCTGGTCACCACCTCGGCGGGCGTGACGATCCTCAACGACGCCTACAACGCCAATCCGACGTCGATGGCCGCGGCGCTGCAGTCGCTCGCGGCGCTCGATGCGCAACGCCGATTCGCCGTGCTGGGCACGATGGCCGAGCTCGGCGACGATTCCGCCCCGCAGCACGCCGCGATCGCCGAGCGGGCCCGTGCGCTCGGTATCGACGTGATCGCGGTCGACGAACCCGACTACGGGCCGAGCGTCCGCCACGTTGTCGGCATCGACGATGCCGTCGCCGCGTTGGGCGACCTCACCGAGGCGGACGCCGTCCTGGTCAAGGGCAGCCGCGTCGCCGCACTGGAACGGGTCGCGGCGGTCCTGCAGGACTGACCGGGACGTCGCCGCCCCTGACATCATCGACGCCCGACGTCGTCAGTCCTGGTGAGAGTCGGCGTTCGCGACGATGACGTCGTGAACGTATGTGGCCAGGCCCGGCGCGATCCCGTCGTAATGGGCGGTGAACCGGGGGTCGGACACGTACATCTGCGCGAGGCACCGATGCATGTCGTGATCGCAGTCGTAGAACCGTTGGATGGACGCGCGGTGCTCTTCGGCGAGGTCGTCGGCCTCGGGTGAACCTGCCGTCACGCCGGCGCGCATGGCGTCTGCGAATCGGCCTTCGAGTGCGTCGGTCTCCGCCTTCACCGCCACCCAGTCGTTCTTGTCGAACCGGGCGGTCCGGTCGCCGCTCTGCCGCCACGCGTCGGTGTCGCCCCACCGGCGCTGGGCCTCGGCGGCGTACTCCTCACCCGGCCAGTCACGACCGAAGATCTCGGCCTGTTCCTCGGCGGTGAGCGCGATGCCCTTCTTCTTCGCGTTCATCATGTCCTCCACAGCGGCGACCATCCGGTGCAAACGAGCGATTCGCTCCGACAGCAGGTCGTGCTGGTCGCGCAGATGCGTCAGGGCATCGGCGTGCGGATCATCGAGCAGGGTCGCGATCTGCTCGAGAGGAAAGCCCAACTCCCGATACGTCAGCACCTGATGGAGCCGTTCGACATCGGCGTCGCTGTAGATGCGGTAGCCCGCCAAGGTGCGCCCCGACGGCACGACCAACCCGATGCGGTCGTAGTGGTGCAGCGTGCGGACGCTCACCCCGACCATGCGGGCGACGTCACCGACGGTGGCTGCGTGCTCTCCTTCGTTCACACCGACCACCGTCGTGCCTGACGCCGCGTCAGGGTCAAGCCGTCGTGGGGCAGGCCCCTCGTGGTGCACATCGCGCTGCGCCGGCCGTCGGTTCAGGGAGCCAGCCCGAACTCCTGGTCGCCCTTGCTGCACGAGGCCAGGATGCCGGGTGTCTGCGAGGGCCCGCACTCCCATCCGGCCACGGTCTGCGGGGCGCCGGTGGAGATCTTCGGGCTGTACTCGCTGGCGATCTGTTCGGCGGTGTCACAGTTCAGATCGCCGTCGAGGATGACGATTTGCAGCGAACCGTCGGGGCCCTTGGCGCGGCCGCATTGCGTGTGGGCGGCGTGCTCGTCGGCGACCGACGTGGTGGGGCTGACCGGTTTCGGCCCGCCGACCACCGAGGCGCTGGGGTTCTCCGACACGGTGGTCGCCGAGGTCTGCGTCGCCGCCGACGATGACGTGGTCTCTTGTTCGCCACCGCAGGCGGCGAGTGCGACGCCGAGGAACCCGACGACGACGGCGAGCAGGATTCGATGGAGGCTGCGCGGCATGTGATCACCGTACCGGGTTTGGGGTCGGGCCCCGCCACCTGCGAAGATGCATCGGTGAGTTCCAGCAGCACCCCTCTGACCCCGGACCACTCCTTCAGTGTCGGCACCACACTTCCCGGCACCGCGGGTCGCACCGGCGTCATCGACACCCCGCACGGCCGCATCCACACCCCTGCCTTCGTGCCGGTGGGTACCAAAGCGACCGTCAAGACGGTGCTGCCGGAGTCGGTTGCCGCGCTGGGTGCGCAGTCGGTACTCGCCAACGCCTATCACCTCTATCTGCAGCCCGGCCCGGAGATCATCGACGAGGCAGGCGGTCTCGGCGCGTTCATGAACTGGTCCGGCCCCACCTACACCGACAGCGGCGGTTTCCAGGTGATGTCGTTGGGCGCCGGGTTCAAGAAGGTCATCTCGATGGACGTCACCGGCGAACAGGACGACGACATCACCGCCAACGGGCGGGAGCGGTTGTCCGCGGTCGACGACGACGGGGTGACCTTCAAATCGCATCTCGACGGGTCAGCTCACCGGTTCACCCCGGAGGTGTCGATGCAGATCCAGCATCAGCTCGGTGCCGACATCATCTTCGCGTTCGACGAACTCACCACCTTGATGAACACCCGTACCTACCAGGAGAATTCGCTCGAACGCACCCGACTGTGGGCGATCCGCTGTCTGGCCGAACACAATCGGCTCTCCCGGGAGCGTGCGCATCGCCCGCAGCAATCCCTATGGGGTGTCATCCAGGGAGCCCAATACGAGGATCTGCGGCGCAAGGCCGCGCGTGATCTGGTCGCCTTGAGTGACAAAGATCAGGCAGAGGGCGGAAAGGGCTTCGGCGGCTACGGGATCGGTGGTGCCCTCACGAAAGACGATCTGGGCACGATCGTCGGTTGGGTCAATCAGGAACTCCCCGAGAACACGGCCAAGCATCTGCTGGGGATCAGCGAGCCGGACGACATCTTCACCGCGATCGAGAACGGCGCCGACACCTTCGACTGCGTGTCGCCGACGCGCGTCGCCCGCAACGGTGCGATCTATTCGCTCGACGGTCGCTACAACATCACGAATGCCCGCTACCGCAGGGATTTCCGGTCGCTCGACCCCGAGATCGACAACTACACTTCGCAATACAGCCGGGCCTACTTGCATCACCTGTTCAAGGCGAAGGAGGGCCTGGCCGCCACCCTGGCCACGCTGCACAACGTGTCGTTCATCGTCACCCTCGTCGACCGTGCGCGACAGGCGATCGAGGACGGCAATTACATCGAGTACCGCGACGAGTTCCTCGGCCGCTACTACGCGGGACGCGCCGCCGACTGAGCCGCCCGGGCGGAACCTGGTCGGTCGTCCGGTTTGCGTGAATCGCAGGAAATCGGCATGGTGGATAGGGTCCCCTGACTTCCGACACGAGAGAGCCCATGCGACGCGCCAAGCGCCGAAAACGCCGACGATCTGTTCGACCCTGTTCCAGCATTCCTGACGACCACCCCGGAGGGGCCACTGCGAGGTCGTCGTGCTGACCCTCCTCGGTATCGCCGTCGGCCTTCTGGTCGTACTCCTCATCACCGCCCTGACCGGCTATTTCGTGGCGCAAGAGTTCGCCTACATGGCCGTGGACCGGTCGCGGCTCAAGGCCCGCGCCGAGAGCGGGGACGCCGCCGCGGCGCGGGCGCTGACGGTGACGCGCCGCACGTCGTTCATGCTCTCGGGCGCGCAACTCGGTATCACCATCACCGGACTCCTCGTCGGTTACGTCGCCGAGCCGCTCATCGGCAGTGGCGTCGGTGATCTCCTCGGCGACGTCGGGATTCCGGTCGCACTGGGCGTGGCGATCGGCACCGTGATCGCCATCGGCTTCTCCACGATCATCCAGATGGTGCTCGGCGAGCTCGTGCCCAAGAACCTCGCCATCGCGCGTCCCGAACCCGTCGCCCGATGGCTGGCACGCTCCACCACGATGTACCTCGCAGCATTCGGCTGGCTGATCACCCTGTTCGACAAGGCGTCGAATCTGTTGCTCAAGGCGTTGCGCATCGAGCCCGTCCACGACGTCGAGCACTCGGCGACGCCCCGCGACCTCGAACACATCGTCGCCGAGTCCCGGGACGCGGGCGAACTGCCCGCCGAATTGTCGGTGCTGCTCGACCGCGTGCTGGATTTCCCCACGCGCACAGCCGATCACGCGATGATCCCGCGTACCCGGGTGGACACCGTCGATGCCGATGAGTCGGCGTCGTCGGTGCTGGCGACCATGAGCACCGGACACACTCGCTACCCGGTCGTCGACGACACGGCCGAGGTCGTCGGGGTCATCCACCTGCACGACGTGCTGGAGTGGTCGGTCGGCGCCGATCCATCGGCGAGTGCCGGGTCCCTGGCCCGGCCGTCGGTGATCGTGCCCGGTTCGTTGCCGCTGCCGGAGGCGCTCGCACACATGACCGATGCCGACGACGAGATGGCCATCGTCATCGACGAATACGGCGGATTCGGCGGCGTGATCACGGTCGAGGACATCGCCGAGGAACTGGTCGGGGAGATCGACGACGAGCACGATCCCGATGCGCCGTCGCCGGTCGAACAAACCTCCGACGGCTGGCGCATCCGCGGCGACGTGCACCTCGACGAGGTGTCGCGGGCCGTGGGCCACGACCTGCCCGAAGGGGATCACGAGACCATCGCGGGCCTGGTCATCACCGAATTCGGCGGACTGCCACAGGTCGGCGACACGGTGACGGTGCGATTGCCCGACGCCGCGGGACAGGACTCAGACGAGCCGACCTCGGCGACCATCCGCGTCCTCGACGTCGACAAACACGTTCCGTCGTCGGTGCTGTTGAGTATCACCGCAGCGCCGGTCGACGACATCCCCGGCGACACGGGGGAGGACCGACGATGAGCAATCCGTGGATCGTTGCCGCGGCGACCGTCGCACTGATCGCCGCGAGCGCCTTCTTCGTCGCGGTCGAGTTCGCGTTGATCGCGGCGCGTAGGCACCGACTCGAAGACGCAGCGGCGTCCAGCCGCTCGGCGCGTGCGGCGCTGCGCAGTGCCTCGGAGTTGTCGGTGCTGTTGGCCGGCTCGCAGCTGGGCATCACCGTGTGCACGTTGGCGCTCGGTGCGATCACCAAACCTGCCGTGCACCACTGGCTGACGCCTGCCTTCTCGGATTGGGGTGCGCCGCTGTGGCTGGCCGACGTCGCGGGATTCGTGCTCGCGCTGGTGATCGTGACGTTCCTGCACCTGGTGGTGGGCGAGATGGCTCCCAAGTCGTGGGCCATCGCGCACCCGGAGCGGTCGGCGACCATGCTGGCGATCCCCATGCGTGGGTTCATGTGGGTGACCCGTCCGGTCATCGTCCGACTGAACCGGTTGGCGAACTGGTGTCTGCGTCGTGTCGGTGTCGAACCCGTGGATCAGGTTGGTGCTGGGCAGGATTCAGAGGCGCTCCGACACCTGGTGGAGCACTCGGCATCGGTGGGTGCGCTCGACGAGCGCTATCACTCCCAGTTGTCGAGAGCGCTGGAACTGCAATCGCTGACCGTGGGTGACGTCGTCGGTGGGCAGACGGTCGCCGACGTCGGTCCGCACGCGTCGCCCGGTGCGATCAGAGACGCTTCACGACAGACCGGTCACCGGCGTCTCCTGGTGCGCGACAACGGAACCATCCTCGGAGTGGTGCACGTCCGGGACAGTCTCGCGTCCGCCGACGACGCGACCGCCGCAGACCTGATGCGCCCGGTTCTGGAATTGTCCGCGACGGTCCCGGTCTACGAGGCCCTCGCGACGATACGCGCCACCCGCCAGCACGTCGCGACGGTGGTCGACGGTGGGCGGGTCGTCGGGCTGCTCACCCTGCACGATGTGCTCGATCGTCTCCTTGCGACGGCTGCCTGACCTCACGTCCATTCCGTGGCCGTGAGAATCCAGGGGTCCCTCGGGAGTTCGGACGGGTCGAATCTCGCCGCGATCGTCGAAACATCCACGGACTCTTCGGGTTCGCCGAGATGCAGAGACGCAGCCAGGTGAGCGAGTACCCGCTCGGGGGTGACCCCGCGTGCGGCGAGGTCGGCCAGCGTCACCGCGCCGTCACGTTTGCTCAGCCGGATGTGCTCGGGGTTGAGCACCATCGGCACGTGGACGTAGGTCGGTGGCCGATGGCCCAGCAGCGTGGCGAGGTAGGCCTGCCGTGGCGACGACGAGAGCAGATCGTCGCCACGTACCACCTGGTCGATGCCCTGCGCTGCGTCGTCGACCACGACCGCCAGGTTGTACGCGGGCGTACCGTCGTTGCGTTCGATCACGAAATCGTCCACCAGGCCCGTATAACTCCCGTGCAGCTCGTCGACGACGGTGAAGTCGGTGACGTCGGCGCGGATCCGGGTGGCAGGTGATCGGCCGGCCGCGCGGCGTTCGGCGCGCTGGGCGTCGGTGAGGTCACGACAGGTCCCCGGATAGGCGCCCTGCGGGGCGTGCGGCGCCGACGGCGCCTCGAGGATCTCGCGTCGAGTGCAGAAACACTCGAACGTGCGGCCGTCGCCACGCAATGCGTCGATGATCGACCGATAGGTGTCGAGGCGGTCGGACTGGTAGACGACCGGCGGATCCCATTCGAGCCCGAGGGCGGTCAGATCCGCGAGTTGCCCCTGATCGGCGCCGACGGCGGTGCGGTCGAGATCTTCCATCCGAATGAGGAAGCGTCGGCCGGTGCTGCGAGCGAACAGCCAGGCGAGCAGGGCGGTGCGCAGGTTGCCGACGTGCAGCTCTCCCGAGGGCGACGGCGCGAACCGTCCCGCCGATGGTGTCGGATCTGCGGTGCTCATCGCCGATCACCCTACCGTCGTCGCCGATGTGGCCTGCTCGCGAAGTCGACCGACGCGACGCCGCCACTGCGTACCATGAACGGCGTGGACCTCCCGGTAATGCCACCGATCGCGCCGATGCTCGCCAAGGCGGTGACCGCCGTGCCCGCCCAGCCCGACGGTGACCCGGTGTGGTCGTATGAACCGAAATGGGATGGCTTTCGGGCGTTGATCTTTCGTGATGGCGACGATGTGGCGATAGGCTCGCGCGGCGGCAAGGACCTGGCCCGCTACTTTCCGGAACTCGTTGCGGCTGCGAAGGACGAACTGCCCGAGAAGGCGGTGGTCGACGGCGAGATCGGGGTCCCGGCGCTGATCGGCGACACCCATCGCCTCGACTGGGACTCTCTGGCGCAGCGCATCCACCCGGCCAAGTCCCGGATCGCGATGCTCGCCGAGAAGACCCCCGCGATCTTCATCGGGTTCGACGCATTGGCGCTCGGTTCGGCCAGCGTGCTCGCCGAACCCTTTCCGGTGCGGCGAGAAGCGTTGCTGCGAGCGATCGATCCGGCAGGTGGCGCAGATCGGCGGTTGCGGATCAGCCGGGTGACCGCCGATGCGGCCACCGCCACCGACTGGTTCACCGCGTTCGAGGGGGCCGGTCTCGACGGTGTGGTCGCCAAACGCCTCGACGGCGCCTACGTCGAGGGCAAACGAGAGATGGTCAAGGTCAAGCACAAGCGCACCGCCGACTGTGTGGTGATCGGCTACCGCGTGCACAAGAGCGGCACCGGCCTGGGATCGATGTTGCTCGGGTTGTACGGCGAGAGCGGACTACACATGGTCGGCGGTGCGGGCGCCTTCTCCGATGCCAAACGAATCGAGCTGCAGGAGATGTTCGAGCCGATGCGGCTCGATCCGGACAAGCCCGCGTCCGGCGAGCCGACGCGATGGCGATCGGAGAAGTCCGGTGAGTGGATTCCGATTCGGCCCGAGCTGGTTGCGGAGGTCGCCTACGACCAGATGGAGAACCACCGATTCCGCCACACGGTGAAGTTCCTGCGCTGGCGTCCAGATCGCGAACCGGAGAGCTGTGGGTACAGCCAACTCGAGGTGCCCCTGACCTACGACCTGCACGACGTGCTGGAAGGGGAGTCCTGACATGGCATCTCGATCCCCGGCCGAGGAACTCGACGTCGACGGTGTCGCCGTGCGACTGAGCAACCCGGACAAGATCTACTTTCCGCAGCTCGGTGAAAACGGCGGCCGCAAACGGGATCTCGTCGGCTACTACCGGACGATGGCACTCGATGTCGACGGACGCGAGGGGCCGATCATGACCGCGCTACGTGATCGGCCGACATTTCTCCAGCGGTTCCCGGATGGTGTCGAGGGCGAGGAGATCTATCAGAAGCACATCGCGAAGAAGCGCCCCGAGCACGTCGAATCGACCCGAATCGTCTTCCCGTCTGGCCGCACGGGCGACGCTCTGCGCCCGACGATCCCGGCCGACATCGTGTGGGGTGCCAACCTGGGCACGGTGACCTTTCACAGCTGGCCGACCGTGACCCCGGACAACGACCACCCGGATCAGTTGCGTATCGATCTCGATCCGCAGCCGGGAACCGATTTCGACGATGTCCGCCGGGTTGCCCTCGACGTTCTCGCCCCGCTGCTCGATGAGCTGGGCTATCGGGGATTTCCCAAGACCTCCGGCGGTCGGGGAGTGCATGTCTACGTGCCGGTCGAGCCGCAGTGGGACTTCATCGCCGGCCGGCGCTGTGTGATCGCCCTGGCACGGGAGATGGAGCGTCGGGCTCCGGACTCGGTGACCACCTCGTGGTGGAAAGAGGAACGCGGAGAGCGGATCTTCATCGACTTCAATCAGAACGCCAGGGACCGCACGATGGCGTCTCCGTATTCGGCCCGCCGCAGCGCCACGGCACGGGTGTCGACACCGGTCACCTGGGCCGAACTCGCCGACGTGGACCCGGATGACTGCACGATCGCGACCGTCCCGGATCTCGTTGCGCGCCGCGGTGATCCGATGGCCGACATCGCCGAACACCGCCGCGGTCTCGAGCCGCTGTTGGAGATGGTGCAGCGCGACGATGCAAATGGCTTGGGCGACATGCCCTATCCACCGAGCTATCCGAAGATGCCGGGAGAGCCGCCCCGGGTGCAACCGAGCAAGAAGGTCGCAGCCCACTGGGATGCAGAGGGTGACCGCGTGGAGGACTGATCTGCGCGTCGCGTCGGTCGGATCACGTCCGGAAGACCAGCAGGAGAACCAGATACGCGATGTAGGCGAGGACGAAGGCGATCCCCTCGGCACGTGTGATCCGCCTGCCGGTCACGAACACCGGGATGCACAGCAGCGCCACACCGGCCATGAGTGGCAGGTCGATGCGGATCAGTTCGTCGGTGACCTCGATCGGATGGACGAGCGAGGTGGCGCCGAGGATGAACGCGATGTTGTAGACGCTCGACCCGATGAGATTGCCGATGGCGAGATCACGTTCGCCGCGGATCGTCGAGACCACCGTCGTCACGAGTTCCGGTGCAGAGGTCCCGATCGCGACGATCGTCAGGCCGATGACCGCTTCGCTCACGCCGAGGTCGCTTGCCACCTCGACCGCCCCGTTGACCAGCCAATCGGCGCCGACCACCACGATCGCCAGGCCTGCGATCAGCTGTACGACATGCCACCACGGCACGCCACCCGCCGGTGCGCGGATCTCGACGGTGCCGTCGTCGAGGGGCTGTCGCCTGTTGGCGACCAGGTCCACCCGGATGACAGCGGCCGTATAGGCGATGGCGATCAGCAACAACAGGGCACCGTCGAGACGTGACAGCGTGCCGTTGGCCGCCAGCGCCCACAGCAGCAGCGCGCTGACGATCATGATCGGCAGATCGATCCGTACCGTCCGCCGCCGCAGCGCCAATGGTGCCATCGCCGCCGACAACCCCAGGATCAGAAGCAGATTCACGATGTTGGTGCCCGCGATGTTGCCGACGGCCAGGGGGCCCGCGTCATTGATCGCGGCGTCGATGCCCACCGCCAACTCCGGCAGGCTGGTGCCGATCGACACGACGGTGAGTCCGACGAGCAGCGGCGACACCCCGAGTCGTGTGGCGATCGCGGAGCCACCCCGTACCAACCACTCGGCACCGAGGACGAGGGCGGCCAGACCCGCGACGACGAGCACGTAGTCGGTCATGCGCCTGACTCTAAACCGGGAGCAGCCCGTTCAGCTCGACGAGACGGCCTCGGCTTCGGCGAGTCGCTCGGCACGAGCTCTGATCCCCACAAGCATCTTGCGTTCCATGAGCAACGAGCCCGGCTCCATCGGGACCATGCCGATCTTGTCGATCAAGCGCGGCAGGCGGAACCGATTGCGGCTGATCAATCGTGTTGTCTTGCCGTCGTCGCGGATCGTGAACGCCCAGACCCAGTTCCCGTCGGCGGAGCGGACGGCGAAGGCATGATCGGGATCTGCGATCGCGACGACCATCTCGTTCGGTCCGAGTGCGATGCGATCCCCGATCGCAGGGTGCGTGAACTCGTCGAGAATGGTGTCCGCGCTGTGCATGTCCAGCCCGAGGAGGTTCTCCAACCAGTCATAGGTGTATGCGCCGCCGCGGGGATAGGGACCCATCTGGGCCAGCCATGGATACACGTGGCGTGGCCGTGCACCGATCGTGATGGCACGGGTTGAGACGCCATCGGGATGCGGCAGCAACTCGTCGCCGGGCAGCGACGCTTCGGCTTCCTGCTCGGTGGCACCCCAGTTCAGGATCCGCTTGCGCAGAAACCGTCGATAGCCCATCCACGTGATGCTCACGGCCGCGGCGGTCGCTACGGCTGCGACTCCGGATGCCGTCGCTGTGGACATGAATTCATTGTGCGCGTCCAGGGCCCGACCGTCGTGAGTCGAAGGTCATCGGTCAGGCAGCAACGCGACCTTTCCGCCGGGATGACCGCCACTGACCAGCTCCAGAGCCTCCTTGGCGGCGGCGAGCGGAAAGGTCCGTGCCATGGGGACGAGGAGGTCGCCCATCGCCGCGAGACGGACGAGATTCGAGCGGACCGCATCACGGAACTCGAGGCTTTCCGGGAGATTGCCGCCGAGCGCGATGAACCCGTCGTCGGCAGCGCGTGGCGATGCGATGGTGACGATACGTGAGCGGTCGGCGACCAACTCGAGTGACACGTCGACCGCCTCGTCGGTGCCCACCGCGTCCAGCGCCGCGTCGACACCCCGAACCGCCGCGGCCCGGACACGGTCGATCAGACCCGGACCGTAGGCGACCGGAAGACCGCCGAAGTCACGCACGCGCTCGAAACTGGACGGGCTCGCCGTCCCGATGACCGTGATGCCGCGCAGGCGGGCGAGCTGCAGGAGCGCAACCCCGACCGCTCCCGAAGCGCCGTGCAGCAACACCGTTTCGTCGCGGTCGGCATGCACCGCGCGCAGCATGTCGGCCGCCGTGCAACCCGCCAACAGGAGATTCGACGCCTGCGGCCAGTCGAGTGCATCCGGTTTGGCGAACACCTTCTCCGCAGGCACGGTCACGGCCGATGCGTAACCGCCCTGCACCCGGAATGCCAACACCGCGTCACCGACGGCTCCACCCCCGGACGCGATCTCGGTGTCGGGACCGAGATCGAGCATCTCGCCTGCCACCTCGTATCCGATCGGCAGCGGAAGCCGGTCCGGGTCGGTGGCACGCTGCGCGTGTTTGAGGTCGGCCGGGTTCACCCCTGCGGCCCGGACACGAATGGAGACCTCACCGGGGCCGGGCGCGCGCAGGTCGTCGTCGATGAGCTCGAAATCGTCGAGACCACCGAAACCGGTCGCCACCCAGCGTTGGATCTGCATGGTTTCAGGTTACTGTCGTGCGACCCCGACGGCTCATACGAAATCGTCCCCGTGACGGTCGTCCGAGATGCTAGCGTGCCGATCGTCCGCGACACACTGGTGATCCGTGCCCGAAATCCGCAGACGCGAAGGGGGACGCAAACAACACATTAACAATGCCATCGGGGTCGCCGATGGCGAAGCCGACTCATAACTCGCCAATCGCGGCGGCGATATCGTGGATCCGTGTGAGCAGGACCGACGGCTCCTCACTCAGATCCACGGCGTGGCAGTGAATGGTCACACCCGATCCACGAACGACATGCGTCCGCTCAGGTTCATTGCCTTTGGCATAGATGAGGTGTCCGCGGGGCAGTTCGAGTGCTGTGCAGTACGCCAGCATCTGGTACAAGTCGGCATCGGGGAACCCGTCAGGACGCTCTGCCTTGTATTTGGCATCGATGACCGCACGCACCTGCCGTCCGGCGCCAAACCAGACCAGGTCGGGCCGCATCGCGACCCGATCGGCCTCATCGAGGTGGAGGCGATGCTGTGTGGCAAAGTGCCCGCTCAGTGCTTCGGAGAGAGCCGTGCAGACAAAATCCTCGAAGACTCGCCACATGTCGAACATGAATCCGGTGACCACGAGATCGCCGGACCGCTGCTCGAAGGACTGCGCGGAGAGAACGATCTCCGCCAGGTGAAGTGCGTCGTGATAGCGCGTGTTGAGTCGGGTGGCGTGCCATGCGGGCAGCGAACCGCGGGCCGGCCCCGACACCTCGGCCATTGCCAAATGCATGCGCTGCAGTCGCTGACGTGCAGATGTCGAGATGCCGGGAACCGCGAGCATCCGCAGGGTCGCTGCGAGGAGTAGCTGGTTTTCTGTGATGTCGCTTGTGAAGTCGTCATATTCCACGGCGAGAGGGATCGGGAGCCCGAATCGACGAGTCACCTGCTCGCCGACGAGCATCCGGCCACGCACCACCGGAAGTGTGTCGGCGACGGTCCGGTAGCCCTGCAACAATCCTTGCTCAGTAGCACGGGAGGCGAGCCGTGAGAACGCCTCTGCGAGTGCTGGGAGCAAGTCGTCGGCCTTCGTGAGGTGAACGCGATCATCGCCCCACAGGTCACGGTGCACGCTGTAGCCGAGTAAGAATATGAGCCGATTGAGGTCGGTGATCTTGGGCCGCACGACGACCTCCAGCTCGCCGACCGACACGGCGCCGATCTTCCTGCCGGCAGAGACTTCGTACCAGTGCGTCTCCAGGGTCGGGACCACCTCGACGATGTTCAGGTTTCGCAGTGCCTCGTACTCGGCGATCGTGAGGCGGGTAAGCTCAGGCCCCGCTCCTTCAGTCAGCGTCAGTGTCGGGCGTGTCATCGTCTTGCTCGATGTCGGGCACGGTCGACTGCTTGGTCTGCACACGTCTCCTGACGGCGGCCAGTCCGTAGCGGGAGCGGACATCAATGGTGCGGTCACCATAGTGGAACTCTTCAAGAAGCGGGAGAATGGCTGTGCGCCAGACACGTTCGAGGCCACCACGTGCATACACGGCGTCTCGCATCAGGTACGACGGCCCGATCTTGAAGTCCTCGTCATCGATCAGAAAGTTGAGTTCGTCGAGCAGATCGGCTACCTCGGCGGGTCGATCGGTGGAACGGAGCCAGCTGCGAAGGATTTCGTTTGTCGGGGATTCGGACGGATGCAGGGGCAAGAACGCGAAGCGACGGCGCATCGCGGCATCGACGAGGGCGATGGACCGATCCGCGGTATTCATCGTGCCAAGCAGAACAACGTTGCGCGGCAACATGAATGCGGCTGACGAGTCGGTGCCGTACAGAAGCCTGATGCTCTCGTTACGGTATTCGAGCAGGAAGTACAGTTCCCCGAAGATCTTGGCCAGGTTCCCGCGGTTGATCTCGTCGATGATCAGCACGTAGGTCGCGTGCGGGTTGTCGACGGCACGGCCCACGAGGGTGCGCAAGGGCCCGGGGCGTAGCTCGAAGCCGACCTGACCGTTGGACTGCTGTGCCGGCCGGTAGCCCTCGAAGAAGTCCTCATAGGAATAGGTGGGATGGAACTGTACGATCTCGACGTTCGAGTCACCGGCGAGATATCGGGCAAGTTCCTTGGCGAGATACGTCTTGCCGGTGCCGGGAGGACCGTAGAAGATGAGCTGCGGCCGATCTCGTAAGAGATCGACACACTCCTGCAGCCACTCCTGCGGCACATGTAACCGTTCGGCCAGATTCGCATCGGCATCGGGAATGTTCAGGCCCTCGGCCGGCGTCACACTCGGAGTGTGGCCCATCAGTTCCCGGATCGTGTCGATCTGCCCGGTCATGTCGACGACGTCGCTCTGCAGGTTCAGCCGGGAGATGATCGCCGACGGAAGGTCTTCGGTCGGTATCGCCCGTGTCTCCCATTTGACGGGCCGACGAAGATTCGAACGGCCATCGCTGCTCTTGGTGTACTCGGCATCACCGGTGACCGTTCCGAAGTACACATCCCCCTTGCTGACGGTGACGATGAGATCGCCGGGGTGCATGCGAGCAAGGAAGGCATAGAACTCATCGGATTTGACCTGGGTGACCGTGTACCCGGACGCACGATAGTCCTGTTCGACGAACTTCTGCAGTTCGTCGCTGGTCACGTCCTGATCGACAGGCCGTAGAAATTTCGCGGCCAGTGAGACCGTGCCCTTTGTCCGCCAGATCGGCACCATGTCGACGCCTGCGACGTTGGACCCGTAGACACGCCAGGCATGCTGCACCTGATCGGTGGGCGCAGGTGCGTCATCAGTGGCGGATCTCCATCCGTCCCAAGGCGGTTGGTAATAGTCGACCGGTCCGCCTTGCTCGGCCATGATCGCCTCGTTGATGTCGTGCAGATCGGCATCGACGTCATCTGGCTCGCGGCCCAGGTATTCGGGGGCAAAGGCATCGCGGATGGCGGCCCGATCGGCGGCGGACACGATCGGCAGAAAGAACCGAGGGAAGGCCAGATAAAGCAAGGCTTGACGCTGTGCCGGTTCGGCCGGTCCTGGTGACGCCCGCACCGCGTCTCGGAAGGACAAGGGATCGTTGAGGGCGGTGGTGCGGTCTTGGGAGGCGAGAGTGTGGAAGTAGCGCGCGAACTCGATCAGGAACGCGATCTGTGCCCAACGCCGATTCATGAACGCTCGGCCACCGCGGAAGATGCGTCCGTCGAGCGCTTCGGCGACATCACCTGGTAGAGCGACGGGTGGCGAGCACCAGCCCAAGATGCGTTCGATGTGGCCGACCTTGGTACTGCCGAGGTAGTCGTAGAGCGGCAGGATGTTGAGGGTGAATACCTCCGCGAACAATTGGATCGCGTCGGACGACGCGTCGCCGAGTTGCTGTTCGAGCTTGACGAAGAAGTCCCCAGAACCTGTGTCGGGACGATCAATGAATTTTTCTTTGAGCTCGTCGAGATTGGCTGCGGACCAGATGGCGTCGCCGGGGGAGAACAGCGAGTCTCCGCCTGCGACTCCAGCCTCGATCAGGCGCCGGCCGACCTGTTCGACCGCGTGAGCGCCGGGCCGGTTCATCGAGAGATATTCGGGTGTCTCTTCAATGGAATCGGGCACGGTGCTCCTTCTGTCGTCGACGACGCCGGGTCACTGGCAGGCGAATAGAGCGGAGTCGTGGTGATGAATGGCGGTCCACGCAGTGCGGATGTGGTCGTCGGTGAACATGCGGCGCTTACGCGGGCTCCATTCGTGAACCAGGGATACGGTGCGCTGCCAGTCCTCCGCCGCGGCAGCATCCGACGCCATCACCCAGTGAACAGACGCGAGCAGCTCCATCCCATACATCGATTCGAAGCCGTCGATCAGGTCGAGCACTTGCTCGACACGCGCTGTGGTGGCCGGCTCGCGTTCCAAGACAGCGGTGGCCTCCACAACGGCGTCGGGTATTGCACGGATCGGTTCGGCATCAAGCACTCTTGCCGAGCCGTCCCCATACCCGACGAGGAAGTGCTTCTCCACTCGATCCAAAACTTGGCGAAGATTGCCTGCATAGGGGCCATACAGATGCTTCACGTAGTTGAGTCGTAGGGGCTCTCCGAGTGTTTGCAAGAAGTACATGAGCTTCTGGACTTCGATAGGCGTCGCGCCGAGTGCAACACCGGTGTACCGGTCGATGAGGCTCACGAGCGCGGCACGTCCAACAGTCATCGTCGGTCTCGGTGTCGCATTCACGATCTGGTCTGCGCGGGGTGCTGCGGCCGGAGCGTACACGCGAGCGTCGACCTCAGGAACGGCCTGGAAGGCGTCCCTGATCAGGGGTTCAACCTCAGACCAGTCGAGTCCGCCGTTACCGCAACCGAGTGGAGGGACGGCGATCGACGCGATGTGGTGTTCACGGATGACGTTGATCAAGTCGTCGAGACCTGACCGAATGTCAGCCAGCTGTGAAGGATTGCGCCAGTGGGCCTTGGTCGGAAAGTTGATGATGAAGCGCGGGCCACCCAGCGCGCCGGTTTCCCACACGTGCATATGGCCGAGTTGGACCTCGCCCGCTTTACAGGCCTTTGCGTACGCGGTGAACATCTCCGGGTAGGCGCGACGGAACTGCAGTGCGATGCCCTTGCCCATCACGCCTACGGTGTTGACCGTGTTGACCAGGGCATCGACGCCTGCATGCAGCAGATCGCCGGAAGCATTGGTCAGCATCACGGACTCCATAGGTCAAAAATAGGCGTTGGGTACGACAGTCACAGGTGGATGAGGCTTCTCCATCCTATCGAGGATCTGCAGGACCTGGTGTTCTCTCCTCGTGTCGTACACGGCGATGCCGGTGAATGCTTCCCAGGGCACATGCCGGTGGACGAGGCATTCGGCCATCCGGCGTTCTACGCGATCCGGGTCGTCAGGGGTGCCCGCCCAGTATCTGGCGGCAATGACGTCCCAGTCGACGAGGCTGTCGAGATCATCGATGTCGTCGGAGAAAGCGGTCACCGCCAGCACCGCGTTGCGGTCGGAGAAGACCAGCCTCAGCCCTTGATCGTTCAGCACCTCGATTGACGTCATCAGATAGATCAGATCGTGGCTGTCGCCGGTGAACGACGGAACGTTGCCGCGATTAATTGAGAAAAGCATCGGGCTACGCGAGCGGAAGTAGAACGGAACGTAGTCAGCGACTACGCCACCGGGACCGGCATCGACCGTCCGCCGTGAGCGGCGCTCCTTGATTCGCGGTTCGCCGGCCTCGTGCGTCAAGTATCCGGTCGACCGTGCCACGGTATCCGCGACCAGACCGTGCTCGACGATCGCCGGCAAGTGCTCGATATGCGTGAAGTGGCACACCGCAGTCGGTCTCGGGCGAGGCACTGCGGTCAGCAGCTTGCCATCCGGTCAAAAGCTTCGAGGATCAATCGTTTGGTGCGGTACTCGCCGAAGTCGGCCTCGTCCTTGCGTTTGACGATCGGGAAGGTGTCCATGATGTAGTCGACGTCGTCTCGTTCGATGCCGTACAGATGGAAGAAGGCAGCGTCGAGTTCGGCGCGGATAGTGATCCGTCGACTCAGATCCCATTCGTAGGGTGCATCGGCACATCCGCATTCGGCCGCCCACGTAGCCAGCTTCTCATCGGTTGCTGACAGTCGAACACACTGTGCCACAACCCATGCGAACGTACCACCTATACCGAGGTCAAGATCTTCAGCAGCTTGCCTCGTTACGGTAGGCAATTGCTCAAACGTGCCCTGTGGTACCGACGGCTGTGTCAGAAATTGACGAAGAGTGTAGTCGAAGCAAAACGAATTATATTGCGCACAAAGGAAAGCCAACGACTCGGCTGACGGCCCGGCGGACAGGATCCATCCGTACGAGGATGCACCCCACGGTAGCACTGCGGCGATGCACGTCCGCTCATCGGTGTTCCGAGCAACTCTTCGGAATCCGAGCATCGCCGACTGCGTTCCCCAGGATCTGCGTTCGTGGCGCTGTTCTGTGAGGCCGGGGCTGATCCAGTAGCGAGGCAGAACGACGGCAGAACTGCTGTGGTTGTGGTTCGGTGCAATGTCGGTGTCGCCGATCCCCACGAAGGATGCAGACCGGTGGTCGTAGATGTTGCCCATTTTGCCTTCGTACAGGGGCAGGACGGTATCGAGTTCTGTGGTCATGTGGCGACCTCCTGCTGGTTTGAGTCAACCCCGGTGGGGGACTGGTAAGGCCGACCGGTCGCTTCTGCTTCGGTCATGGCGTCATAGATCTCGAGGATGAGGCGCTTGGTGCGGTACTCGCCGAACTCGGCCTCGTCCTTGCGTTTGACGATCGGGAAGGTGTTCATGATGTAGTCGACGTCGTATCGTTCGATGCCGTACAGATGGAAGCACGCGGCATCGAGCTCTGCGCGGAGAGCTCGTCGGTGATCGTCGCGCCCCGCGGTGCCAGCCTGCAGCCTGAGACTGGCGGAAGTAATCGACGTCGATAGGCGTGTTGATTCAGTGACCTGGTTTGGAGCAGGCGCCGGTAGTTGCTTCAGGTAGAAGTACGTCATGGATGTGCCTCCGACCTTCTGGCGCGCTATGTAGTCGAAGGCGAAGGATGACCAAAGCCCTGCAAGCTTATCGGTGTGAGGTGTGAATGCAAGCGGTAGTTTGTGATTCACTGCGGTCCTTGGGAAAGCGGAAGCAATCATCGTCCGTTCGTCGGTACTACGACAGATGTCGCGCCACCCGAGTAGGGAGTCGTCGTCCCAACGTCCCTTGAGTCGTTCGTCGACAAGTTTCTCGGCCACCCAATACCGCGGCATGACGACGAACGTTGAGTCGGCCTTCTCCTCTGCCGTGACGAGGCGCGTGGTGCCGTCGGGTTCGTAAGTGGCCCAGCGGTAATCAAAGTGATGGATCATCTTGGCCTCGTAGAGGGGGAGCATCCGCTCTCGCCGTGAGTTCGGGGGGGGGGGGGGGGGCTGCTTCTCGAAGACATTGCCGTTGAGCACCCAGCCGTCGGCTTCGAGTTGCTCACGGGTGTGGAACAGATGCGAGTCGTTCGACATGTCGAACATCCGCATGAAGCTGATGCCCCAGGGATTCCCGTTGACCGGGTCGTTCTCGTTGATCAGAACAGGCACGCGCTTGTAGATGCCCAGGGTGATCTCGGCGTCGCGACGAGACCGGAAGATCGGGCAGGTGCCCGTGTTCGGGTTGAGTAGCTTGATCTCCTCTGGCGACAGCGAATAGACCGTTCCGGGGCGTTGCAGATCCGTGGTGTTATCAATTCGGAAAGCGAACACTCCCTCCGGCTCGCGATATGTCCGTCCGGCGAGCGTCAGAAGGCAGAAGGGGTTGCGGTCGTCAGTCCCGGGAAACACTCTCCTGATCTCGCGGAAGCTGTACAGACTCGCGATCGCTGCGGATGTGACCAGATCCTTGAAGAAATATTGCGTGGTCGCATCGGTGGCGATCCCGGTCGGCAGGATCACGCCGAGCCGGCCGTTGCCGGCGAGCAGGTTTCGATCGGTCTCCGCGAACACCGCATAGGTGTTGATGTCGCCACGACCGGTCAACGGGTACCGCTCAGAATTCCGAAGCAGATGGGAGATTCCCTCAGAACGGCGCTTTTCGGCACTGAACGCCCGATACAGGCCCGGATTGTTCTCGGCCAGGCGGGCGATCAGCCGTTTGCGGGCCGCAGCATTCGGGGCTGTAGCGATCTCGGGATCGCGGGCTGCGAAGAACTCCTGCTCCTGCAGTTTCACCCGTTCCCACGGCGGATTGCCCAGCACCGCGGAGAAACCGCCCGCCCAACCGGTCGCATCGTTCACCGTGTCACCGGTTTCGGCGACGGTCGGGAAGATCTGTGGGAACTCCAGATGCCAATGGAAGAACCGGTATTCGGACGAGAGTCGCTGCACCTCTGCCGCCTGGTCGGCGTCGAGCTCTCCGGTTCCTTCCTGTAGCGCGGTGATGGTGGCATACGTGATCGGCTTGGGCGCATCGGGTTTCAGCGGCCAGACGAATGCCGCGCACCAGGCGTCAGCGATCAAGCGCAGTCGACGGTAGTCGTCGGAATCAGTGAATGCCCTCAGCCGCTGCCGCTGGGCGTGCACGTCAGCAAGTGACAACGGCTGACGGCCGATGATGTCCCGCATCTTTTCCGCGAGACCGGCATTGGCGATGCTCTCTCCGAGTTCGAACAAGCTGCCCTGGTTCTTCCGTTCGGCCTTGTTCGCCCGTGTGGTCTCGGTGGCGATCTGGGCGACGTCGCCCTCGATCGGTTTGAAGGCGGCATCCGGCAAGCCGTCGTCCAGCAGCTTCGGGGTGGTGCCGATCAGCGCGTTGCCCACCTTGATCTGCGCGTCCAGATACGTCAGCGGACGGCCTGGTTCCAGCGCCTCCATCCACAGCGACACCTTGGCCAGCTCTGCGGCCAGGGGGTTCACGTCGACGCCGTAGATGCAGTTCGCCACCACCTCACGCATCGCAGCACGGACCTGCGTCGGCGCCGGCTCAGGGTCACCGGTCTGGATGGCCGCGACGCGCTTGGCGATCCGGCGCGCGGCGCCGACCAGGAAATGGCCGCTGCCACAAGCGGGGTCGCAGACCGTCACCGAGAGCAGCGCTTGAACCTGCCCGTCTGCGGTGGTGGAGGATTTGACGGCGTCGTCGAGTACCGGATCAAGCGCGGTGTCGAGCAGCGACTCGACCAGTGAACTCGGGGTGTAGTAGGAGCCGGTGTCCTTGCGCTGATTTCCGCCCGCGATGTCGAGGGTGTACAGCTTGGTCGCCGGATCCCACTGCGGCACGAACTCCAGCAGCGCCTCGTAGATGCTGCCGAGTTCTTCGGCGCCCAGATTGCGATAGTCCACCACGCGCATGACACCGGACTTGGGTTCGCGCACCAATGACAGAGAGCGGACCGCACTCAGCAGAGCCTCATTCGACAACTCGTGATCGACGAGAAAGTCCAGCTCGCCGGCCTCGAAGAGTCCGCCGATCCCCGGTAACGCCAGGTCCGGCAGGCCTTCCTCACTGCCGAGTCCTCGCCACACGAGGGTCAGCGCCTTCCAGCGGTCGCCGTAGCGGCCGCCGCGCCGTCTGCGTGCCGTGGCGCGAAGTCGGCTGGTGGAGAAGAAGTCTCGATACCGCTGCCGTGACGTCGGCCGCGCATCGGGGTCGAGCAGGGCATCACGGTCTTCGGCCACAAATGTGAACAGCAGCCGATACACCACCCGCAGCAGGGCGTGGTTCAGGTCGTCGAGGCTGATCCGTTGAGCCGTCACATCGTCGCGAAGCTCGGCATTGGCCGGATGGCCCAGGAATCCCGCGCCGAGGGTGCGAAGCGCATCCACCACACCGTCGCGCAGCAGATTCAGTGCGCGGGAACCAGATTCGACAGATTCGGTTCGCCATCGTTCCAGCCGGCAGGACGCGGGCCCGACATCCGAGTCCCGGATCTCCAGCCGGGATTCGTGGCAGAGCGTGTAGAGCAGCAGGAAGTCCGAGAAGAGGTCGCCGTCGAAGATGGTCTCGAGGTCGAATTCGATGTACGCGGCGCCGACCAGGGAGGTGGAGTCCCGAAGCAGCCGCAGCACTTGGCCGTTCGACAAGATTGCCCACAGATGATCGTCGCTGTGGTTGAGCAGCTCTTGGACCATCGACTGCGGAGACGAGCCGGCGGCGCCCGCAAGCCCTCTCGTCCGTGAATCCAGCGAGGTGCCCCATCCGAGCAGATGCATCGGTACCGCACCCCACTCGTGTGAGACCGGGAAGCTTCGGTCGCCGACCGCGATCCCTCCCTTGCCGGTCGTCGGCACCTGGCCGAAGTCGAGTTGCTTGAGCAGGATCAACAGGAAGCGTTCCCGGGTGAGGCCGGTGGTCGAGGCGTTCTCGGGCAGCTGCGCCAGCGCGTCACGATAACCGGTCCACACACCGCGCAAGTAGGCCCACACCCGGTTGGCGGCGGCGCTGACCGTCTCACCGGCGGCAAGATGATAGTCCTTGGGCTGCAGAGTGTTTCCGGAGGGCGCCAGTCCACTGGCGAGCTGCGAGGGAAGATCGGCAGGTAGTAGACCACCCTGGATTCGCACTCCGAGAAAGGTGTCGCCGATCGGCTGACGTGTGGTCACAGTGCATCCTCCGCAAGCGATGGGACGAAGACGAAGACGCCGAGAACGTCGGCACCTTCTTCGGGTGTCACCTTGAGGCCTCGAACCATCTCAGATGACGCCTGGCGCACTCGGCGGTGTGCGGCCAACAACTGCTCTGCCATCTCCACACCGCGAGAATCGAAATGGCCGCGGACGTCGCCGAGACCGGCGAGCGCACGCGAGATGAACTTCTCTGCTTGCTGTGCGGGGATGTTGCCGCTCGGCGTCGCGGAGAGCAGGGCTGCGGCGCGGTCGTCGTCGAGCCAGCGCGCTTGATCGGGTGCGCCCTCGAATGCCAGAGTGGCGACATCTTCGGCGATCAGTTCGCGGGTACCCGACCGGGACGGAAGTCGGAGGTGGAAACGATAGCGCGCAACCAGAAGTGTTGTCCTGGTGGGCACCGCGCCGGTCCGCACCACAGCGCAACGACGCGCCGGGCGCTTTGCCGGATCCATCTCGGAGTCGAGAGCCGACTCCAGCACATACGAGGCGATGGCCTCGACGGTCGCGTCGGTACGGGTGAGTACCGACTGGCCCCGGCGAACCGGCAGATCATTCGCGAAGAGCAACGGGTCGGTGCGATCGGATGGAAGTGCATCCCGAAGTTCGAGCGGCAACGGGAACAAGGTGGCGGTGAAACCGTTCTCGGCCGGGCTGATCGTCGAATTCAATGCGCGCAGAGTGTGGTCCACACAGTCACGCACCTGCTTGGGCGTACCTAGTGCGCGGCGCGCAGCCGAGACTTCCGCAGAGACCTCTTCCGGCTTGATGGCGTGCTGGGCGTACTTCGTCTGCGCGAGACGCTCGCGCTCGGCAGTGGACTCCCATTCTTGGTACAGCGACTCTTGTCTCTGCTGGACGCCGAGATCAAGAGAGAGCTGCTCTGCGTCGTGGCCGCGCAGCAGCAGGCCTTCCATGAGAGCCTCGACCACTGCGGAGTTGTTGTCGGGCACTGGGACCGACACGCCGGTCGCCTTGCGGATGGCCTCGTGTTTGCGGAGGAGGACCTCGAGCACGATGCCGTCGATCTGATTGTCGCGACCGTACAGCGTGACGGCGCGCACCTGGCCGGCCTGTTGGCCGAAGCGGTCGACCCGGCCTTCGCGCTGCTCGTGACGTGTCGGGTTCCAGGCCAGGTCGTAATGCACGACGGCCTGGAAACTCTCCTGCAGGTTCACGCCTTCGGACAGGCAGTCGGTGGCGACGAGGACGTGGCGTCCCTCCGCAGCCGTCAGATCATCGATCCGGGCGATACGTTCGGCCGGCGGGAGCGCGCCCGTCACCGCGCGGACAGTGACATTCTTGCCGAGCGTGCGATCGAGGCGTTCGGCGACGTACTCGGCGGTATCGATGAACCGGCAGAACACAATCGGATCGCAGCCCTCGGCCAGAAGTGACTTCACCTCCTTGGTCAGCGCGGTGACCTTCGCATCGGCCGTGCCTTCGAGTTTCACCGCGGTGGCGAGGAAGCCGCGCAGTTTTCGTGCGGTGGCATCGGGTTGCAGATCGCCGGTGTCGGCGCCGGGTGTGGTGTCGGCGGCTTCGATTGACTCGTCGTCGGCCTGGTCAAGGACAACCGCCCGGCCGATGGCATCGGCTTCGTGGGGAGAGTCCGCGGCGGCCGACGCCGCGCGGGTGCGCAGTGTCTGCGCGGCGGCGCGAGGCGACGATGCCAATGCGCGGAGCAAGGCCAACGCCGACCACCAGTTGACGCGCTTGGTCAGTTCACCGCTGTCGGTGCGCACCGTTTCGCGGGCGTAGTCGAGCACCTTGTCGAAGAGGGCTCGATATTCGGGAGAGAGCGTGTACGAGATCTCTTTGGTCAGGCGATCTTTCGGAAACGGCGTGTCCTCGTCGAGATAGCGCCGGATGTCACCGCGACGCCGCTGCACGAAGTGTTTGGCGAGCAGCTCTCGACCCTTGGCCTGTTCGAGATCGACGGTCTCGAGTACCGGATCGAGCAATCCGAGCAGATTCCGGAACGCTTCTTCTTTTCCTGAATGAGGGGTAGCGCTGGCGAAGACCATGTGGCGTGATGCGTCCGCGGAGAGATCACGGATCAGTTCATACCGCTGGGTGCGTCCGGTTGTGTTCTGGCCGGCGGCTGCGACGCATGTATGGACCTCGTCGACGATCACCAGATCCGGGCAGGTGCGCAGGAACTCGTGCCTGCGGCGGGCGTTCTTGATGAAATCGGTGGACACCACGGTGATCGGATACCGTTCGAAGATAGATTCGGCACCGACACGACCGCGCTCCAGGCGGCGCACCGTCGACGGGAGCACCAATTCGGCCTCCAGACCGAACTTCTCGCGGAGCTCGGACTGCCACTGCTCGGCAAGAGCCGGGCTGCACAGCACCGCGAGTCCCCGCGCGTCGCCGACGGCGAGTAATTCGGCGGCGATCAGGCCGGCCTCCACGGTCTTGCCGATGCCCACATCGTCGGCGATCAGAAGACGTACGGTCTCCTGGCGTAACGCCATCATCAACGGCACCAGCTGATAGGCACGCGGTTGCACCGCGATCGAGGCCAGTGAGCGGAAAGGCCCTGCGGTGGAACGAAAACCGATCCGCAGCGCATCGGTGAGCAGCTGAGCGCTGAAATGATCGCCCAGGTCGTTCAGTTCCGGAGGTGGAAAGGTGGCCGGTGTGACCCCTTCGCTCAACAGCACTCCGGCGATGTCGTCGTCGAGGCCGCCGATCGGTCGCAACACCAGAAAATCGGGGGTGCTCTCGGGGAGAACCACCCATTCCCGGCCACGCGCGGTCACCAGATTGCCAGGGGCGAAAGCCATCGTCGTCTACTTCCTTCCGGTGCCGAACGCATAGGTGTGCGCGCGAAGCATCGCGAGCCAGTCGTCGCCATCTTTCAACCGAAGGGTGGCCCAGCCGCGATCCATCAGTTCGTCCTCGGCGGCGTCATCGCGGCCCGGGAGAGGTTCGTCACCGTCCGGATCGACGAAAACCGCTGTGATCGTGTCATTTCCACGGAAAACGAAGTCCACCGATGCGCTGCCTACGATCTCGTGAACCCCGTCCGGCAATGCAAAGTCGTGCTCGGCGATCAGGTCGATCAGCGCGCGTTCAAGGTCGCTGCGGCATTGCCGCCGCAGGTCCTCGATGTCGTTGGGGCTGCTGGTCTTGGTGGCCGCCTGGGGAGCAGTGTGGGCACGGGTCAATTCGAGCAACAGCTCTCGGATCGCGTGCCGGTCGATGCGTTGGTGATCCGACTGGTTCCCGTAGGCGAGCAGGCATTCGTAACAGCCTTTCTCGCAGCGTGGGCTGCCGGGGCGATCCTGACTCCGGTCGGTTCCGTCAGGCGCGAAGTGCGCGATGTCGAGTGCACGGCGGGCGACTCGCGCAATCGCATCCGACTCGCCATGTAGACGGCGCAGCACCCCGGCGCCGCCTTCAGCGGACTCGGTGAACAGCATCCGGGCGCGGTCCGCGTGGTCGGGCAAGGCTTCACTGGACAGCTCGGAGTCCTCGAGCTGGAACTCCGCCTCGATTCCGCGTTCGAGGGCGTATCGCAGCGTCGTGGCGATCGCGTCATCGACTGGGCTGATGAGTCTCAGCACCGCGATGTTGCGTGTGTCGTCGACGAAGGGAATCACCTTCTGCTTGGCCACCGTGTCGGCTGCGTCCTGGAGGTCACCCTCGTCGGGAGTCGCATCCACAGCGTCCTTCTCGCTCAGCCAGTTACCCTGGACAGTATCGAGCCAGTAGCCGAGGTCGTTGGGATTCTTTCGGCGGCGCCGTCCCAGATTGGTGACGCGGACGATGGCGGTGTCGCCATACGTGAGCTCTGCCAACGACTTTCCGTCGAATTCGATGCGCGCGTCGAGCCGTCCGGAGCGTGGGCCGTGCTGGCTGAACCGGTAAGAGGTCTCCAGTTCGAAGCCGGCTCGACGCCGCTCTTCCTCATCCGATGAGATCCGTTCTCGGCGGCGAGTGAAGACCGTCTGCATCCGCATCAGGTTGTTGCGGGGACTGGCCAGCGTTGCCGAGCAGTTCTCGCAGACATCGAGACCCGCCTGACGGGTGTGATGGTAGCCGCACTCGTCGCATCGCCGAGCGTCTTGCAGGTCGACTGTTCCGATCCCGCCGGACGCCATCGGAACCTGTACGCGAGTGACTTCGTAGCGGGCGCCTTCGTGATAGATCAGGGCGCCGGGGCCGAATTCGCCGATCGCCAGGAATCGAGGGCGTTGCAGATAGTCGCCTCCGTCCAGGCCCGCAGCCGAACTGCGGATACCGGGAATGTAGGCGGCGAGTGGCAGCCGGGGGAAGCTGTAGCCGGGCAGGAAGCCTTCCGACGCGAAATAGCGGTAGCTGTAGAAATCCGCGTGACCCCTGTCGGAGTCCTCATTTCGCAACAACCGCAACTGGTTCTCCGCCTGATGCCGTCGCGATTCCGCGGCCTTACGGGCCTTGGCCGAAGCCGAAGTGTCCAGAATAATGCGGTTCTGCTCCTGTTGATCGGCCAGCGCCGCTTGGTACAACTCCCGCCAGCGATCGCAGGCGGCGTCGAATCTTTCTGGAGCAGAGGCGATCACAGAGGCAACCCATTGTTCGTTCCACCAGGCCGTGGTCTGCAACTCATCGCGCAACGGTGCGATGACGACTTCGGCCCGGGCGGTGGCACGCGCGATCGCATCGGGATCGGTGAGTTGCTCGGCCAGGCCGGTGACCAGTGGCATTCCGGGTACGTCCACGTTCATCAACATCGGCAGACGCGAATGCAGATCGGCTCCCGTCTCGACAAGCCACAGCGCGTGCAGGTGAGACGCCAGCAATGATTCGTTGGTGAGGTCCAGGCGTGGCGCGGCGACCGATCCCGCGACCATGTCACGGGAGCGCCGGAAATAGTATTGGTCGTGCGCGTTGCCGGTGGCGCAGTACGTCACCACCAGCGCCGGCTGGCCGGATCGACCGGCACGACCTGAGCGCTGCGCATAGTTCGCGGGAGTGGGTGGCACGTTGCGTAGGCCCACCGCATTGAGGCTGGCGATGTCCACGCCGAGCTCCATCGTAGGTGAGCAGAACAGCAGTGGCAGAGTACCTTTCCTGAAATCTTCCTCGCGGTCAGAGCGGTCCGCACTGGACACCTGCGCCGTGTGTTCGCGTGCGAACTGGTCGACCAGGGTTCCGGCCCGGTCACGGTAGAGATCCTGGAAGAAAGGATTGACCCGGAGCCCTTGTTCGGCGTCAGCGGTCCGGCGCAGGGGATCGGGTGCTCCGGTCTCCCCGTTACCCTTCCGCCAGATGACGGCCGATGCTTTCAGCCGATAGTAGGGTTCCGCCTCTCCGGGAAGGCGGATGGTGGTCAGCAGGCCGGCTCGTTGCAGAGTCCGGAGGATGTCTTCGATGACCTGTTGCGTATCGGCGACGTCGAGCGGCTGCCCGTCGCGGTTGCGGAGGCTGCTCCGATCCTTGAGATAGCGACCGAGCGAGGAACGGCCCGTCATGCGCGCTTCCGCGCGCGGACGTCCAGGTGCTCCGGTACGTGTGGTCACGCTCGCCACAATCGGCGACGAGTCTCGGCGCGTCACGGACCAGAGGCCGGTCAGATGCTGTTCGGACTGACGGCGGAGGCGGTCGAAGCCGTCCTCGGAGAGACACTCCACATCGACTGCGAGGTCGCGGCGGAACTCATCGAGCACGATGCGGCACAGTTCTTCTCGATACCCGGCCACGGCGTCTTGAAGGGCGACGTGTGAACTGCTCCAGAGTTCGGCGTCGGCAGCGATCTCGGGGAGAGAGTCATAGGCGATCTGGAGCAGACCTGTCTGCTCCAGATTGGGCATCGTCACCCGCCATCCGCGTTGCAGATCGGCGTACAGTCGGAACTCGATGAATTCCTTGAAGGCGCGTTCCGCCGAGGCGCGTGCGCCGTACTTCGCCTCAGGATTGGCGGCGAATGCCTCGAATGGCAGTCCCAACGCCGCCACCACATGCTGCGCGACATCGTCGTGGCGCAATTCGCTTTGTTCCAAGGCCCGG
Source organism: Gordonia sp. CPCC 206044 (assembly GCF_048537895.1). NCBI lineage: Bacteria > Bacillati > Actinomycetota > Actinomycetes > Mycobacteriales > Gordoniaceae > Gordonia > Gordonia sp. CPCC 206044. The sequence goes on along the minus strand of NZ_JBCLVL010000010.1, from coordinate 21,660 downwards.
TACAGCGCGCCACGTAACTGGGTCACTTGGATGAAGTCGTTGAAGTGGCCCGCTTGCAGGCTCGCGTCCTGGCGATTGTCGACGAACGTCAGCAGTTTCCGAGCGTCGGAGGGCAGCTCTTCGGGCGGGAGTTGTTTGAGCGAGCGGACGATCGACGAGCTGACGACCGACACCGCTGAACTGCGGCCTTCGGCATCCAGGGTGGCGAGCTTCGCAAAGTCGCTACCACGCGCCTGCTCGTAGGACACCTTGCAGCGCAAGCAGAACCGGAACGGTGACGGCACATAGGTTGCGTGCAGCTCGCCTGGTGCCTCGACTCCGTCCGAACCGATGCGGATGTTGCGTGGCTGGTGCCTGCGGAGTCGTTCGACAATCTGGCCGTCAACGACCCACGAGTCGGGGAAACGGCCGTCGGTGAGGGGGTCGATCGGCCACGGTTGCTCGGTCGAGATGTAGAGATAGCCGCTGGCGTCGTCGCCACCGCTGGCGTCACGGTCACGACGCGGAACGTAGCGAATGGTGCCGTGGTCGTCGATTCGGGCAACGACGAGATATTCCTGGCCGCATTCCCGGCAGAAGGCGAGGGGAATGAGGATCTTGGCTGGGCTGCCGGGCACCGCAACCTGGTAACTGGAGGTGACGTGCCGATCTTCCTCTGGCTCGATCGAGACGTAGATGGTGTCACCCTTGGCGAGGAACTGGTGCAGGCGGAACGCGAAGAGCGGTCGATTGGTTTCGGGATGCCGTGCGGCTGATCCGGCGAGAAGGGTTGCGCGGATGGCCTCTTCGCATACGTAGACGGCGCAGCCGGTGAGAGCTCGCAGTCGCGCAGCGGCGTCGCGAACTTGTGTGGGCTGCTGGCGGATGATCCGTCCGGTCTCTGCCTCCATGGCCAATCCGAAGGTCGACTCGATCCATGTGGCAAGTGGTGAGACGGCGAGCTGGTGATAATCGCCAGAGGCTCCACCCGACCGAACTTCGGAGGTGAGGCCGGCTGTGTCGGTAGGGTCTCCCGACGTCGCGCGATCCAGGGTTTCACCGATGACTCGATCGGGCGTGACCTCGGCGCCGAAGATTTGCGTCGCCACGCCGGCAACAACGGCGCGCTGCTCGGCTGCTGTACCGGCACTTGCCATCGTCGCTGAGGTGCCTACGCACTGGAGGTCCGCCGATTGGCAGGCATCACGGACCCGGCGCACCAGCATCGCCACATCGGCGCCTTGCCGTCCGCGGTAGGTGTGGAGTTCGTCGAGTACGAGGAACTGCAGGCCCTGTGCGGCTCGGACCAGACGTTTCCGCTCTTCGGGGCGGGTCAGCACGAGGTCGAGCATGACGTAGTTCGTCAGCAGGATGTCCGGTGGGTTGCGCAGGATTCGGCTGCGCTCATCGTCGCGCTCCTGTCCGGTGTACCGCGCGAAGGTGACAGGTTCGGCTCCCTCTGGATAACCGTGCCGTAGGAACTTCTCCAGCTCGCCCACCTGGCTGTTGGCCAACGCGTTCATCGGGTAGACGATGATCGCTTTCACCCCGCTTGCACGGTCAGCCATTCGCAGAATCCGATCGACGATCGGGATGATGTATGCGAGGGACTTGCCTGAGCCGGTACCGGTGGTGAGCACATACGACTTACCGGATTGAGCCACCTGGACGGCTTCGCGTTGATGTTGATGCAGCGTGATGGTTCGGTCTCCGGTGTCGTCGGGACCGGCCTTCGGGCGGAAGATCCGATCACATTCCGGGTGTAGGAAGCCGTCACCCGTGAGCTTGGTGACGGTCCCTCCGGAGGCGAAGAGAGGATTGAGCGACAGCCACGGTTCGGGAGACTGATCCCCGCGCTGCACCTGTTCCTTGACATGCTGCCGGAGGCGGGGTTCGCGGACGTCGACGGAGGCGGTCGTGAACTGGGTGTAGTCGTCCACCATCCGCCCGTGCACGCTGAAGACGTCCATGCTCCCCTTCCGGTCGGTGGAGCGTATTCACACAATGCCCCGATGTTTCAGATCACAATATCTAGGGATTACGACATATCGACTCCGACATGGCATCGACACAAAAGCGGTCCTGCCCGATGAGTCGGGCAGGACCGCTTTTCGATATGGCGAGTGGCCGAACGGCTTAGGCGTCGATGATGAACGCCTCCAGCTGCTCACGCGCGACGTCGTCGGCGAGCTGCTCCGGCGGGCTCTTCATCAGGTAGGCCGATGCCGGGAGGATCGGGCCGCCGAGGCCGCGGTCCTTGGCGATCTTCGCCGCACGCACGGCGTCGATGATGATGCCTGCCGAGTTGGGGGAGTCCCACACCTCGAGCTTGTACTCCAGGTTGAGCGGCACGTCGCCGAAGGCGCGGCCTTCGAGGCGGACGTAGGCCCACTTGCGGTCGTCGAGCCACTCGACGTGGTCCGACGGGCCGATGTGCACGTTCTTGTCGGAGATCTTGTTGGCCAGCTGGCCCTTCAGGTTCGAGGTCACGGCCTGGGTCTTCGAGACCTTCTTGGACTCCAGACGCTCACGCTCGAGCATGTTCTTGAAGTCCATGTTGCCGCCGACGTTGAGCTGATAGGTGCGGTCGAGGGCGACACCGCGGTCCTCGAACAGCTTCGCCATCACACGGTGGGTGATGGTGGCGCCGACCTGGCTCTTGATGTCGTCACCGACGATGGGCACGCCGGCGTCGGCGAACTTCTTGGCCCACTCCGGGTCGGACGCGATGAACACCGGCAGGGCGTTGACGAACGCGACATTCGCGTCGATCGCGCACTGTGCGTAGAACTTGTCGGCCTGGTCCGAGCCCACCGGCAGGTAGGAGACGAGGACGTCGGCCTGCGAGTCCTTGAGGATCTGCACCACGTCGACACCGTCGCCGTCGGCCTCGGTGATGGTCTCGCGGTAGTACTTGCCGAGACCGTCGAGGGTGTGACCGCGCTGCACCGTGACACCGGTCGGCGGCACGTCGGCGATCTTGATGGTGTTGTTCTCGCTGGCGCCGATCGCGTCGGACAGGTCGAAGCCGACCTTCTTGGCGTCGACGTCGAATGCGGCGACGAACTCGACGTCGCGCACGTGGTACTGGCCGAACTTCACATGCATCAGGCCGGGCACCGTCGAGTTCTCGTCGGCGTCCTTGTAGTACTGCACGCCCTGGACCAAGGATGAGGCGCAGTTTCCTACGCCCACAATGGCCACGCGCACCTTGTTTGGCTCACCCATGGTCGGGTTCTCCTTCTACTCGGGGCATCGCAGAGGATTTCTGCGCCACCGGGGTTCTCTCTTGTTCGGTTTCTTCTTGCACGTCACGGCTCTGCTCTGAGCCCGCAACACGGAAGTCTCGATCGGCGGTGTCCGTCATCGGATCCCGATCGGTCTCGTCGGCGTCGGCATCGGATGCCTCGGCCGCGATCAGCTCGTTGAGCCAGCGCACCTCGCGCTCGCTCGATTCGAGGCTGAGCATGTGCAGCTGCTTGGTGTAGCGGTCGACGGCCCGGTTGGACCGGCCGACGATCTCCCGCAGTCCCTCGCGGCGCTCTTCCACCTGACGGCGACGTCCCTCGAGGATTCGCATCCGCGCCACAGCCGGCGTGCGGCTGAAGAACGCGAGGTGAACGCCGAATCCGTCGTCGGTGTAGTTCTGCGGTCCGGTGTCGGCGACGAGTTCGGCGAACCGTTCGCGGCCGGCATCGGTGAGCTGATAGACGCGGCGTCCACGGCGCACCTTCACCGACGTCGGCGCGGATGCCTCGTCGATCAGGCCGTCTGCCTGCATCCGGCGCAACGTCGGATACAGCGAACCGTAGGAGAAGGCGCGAAACGCGCCGAGCAGTCCGGTCAGACGTTTCCGGAGCTCGTAGCCGTGCATCGGCGCTTCGAGGAGCAATCCGAGAATCGCGAGCTCCAGCATGGTGACTCACTCCTCTCCGATCGATGCGTGTGTCGGCGACACAATTCGAGGGATCGTCGGGCACACTGTCGGACCGACACCTCGCGCTGATGTGATTCTCAATGTATCGCAGCGATATAACTCGCGTCTACAGCGGGTGGCAGGTGCCGCGACACGTACCGAACGGGATGACTGTCACACCGACAGCCGTCGGATCGACCACGTACGCTTGAATCCGTGCAACGCCAGATCGTCGACTACGCCCTGCAGAGGAGGTCGCGGCTGTCCGATGTCCACTCCGGACGGACTGCCGTGGCCGATGTCTGTGACGCGAGTCCGTATCTGCTGCGTGCCGCCAAGTTCCACGGACGGCCATCCGCGACGTTGTGCCCGATCTGCCGAAAAGAGCAGGTCACGCTGGTGTCGTGGGTGTTCGGAACCAAACTCGGTCAGGTCTCGGGCTCGGCCCGTACCAACGACGAGATCGCGCGACTGGCGGCCACCGCGGAGGAGTTCTCCGTGCATGTGGTCGAGGTGTGCCGGACGTGCAGTTGGAACCATCTCGTCCAGTCGTACGTTGCGGGTTTGCCGCCGCGTTCCACGCGTACGCGGCGGGTGGCGAAGTAACTGCGGGTGTGGGGGCGCCCGAGATCGGCGACGGCCGCCTCTGGCGGACCGCGCTTCGGCCCTGAAAGATATGGACTTTGCCCGGGTACACCTGTGTGCGCCACAGTGGTGGGCAGGCTCGAATGACGGAGATGGACTGTGAGTAGTGCTGAACTGGACGGTCGTGAGGATCGGGAGGTGAGACGATGAGCGCCCCGCGTGGTACGTCGTCTACCGGTGGTGGGAGCGGACGGCGTCCGTCCCGTCCCCAGTCCGATCAGTCGACCCGTCAGCGCCACAAGTGGGTGGCCTGGGGTCTCGGCATCGTCGGTGGCATCGTTCCCGTCGTCGCCCTCATCGGCATCCTCGCCTTCATGCTCACCTATCTCGGCGCCTCTGTCCCGGCGCCCGGTGACATCAAGCAGAACCAGGTCGCCACGATCATGGCGTCCAACGGCAAGGTGATGGCGCGTGTGGTACCGCCGGAGGGTAACCGCTCCGACGTCAAGATCTCCGACATCCCCAAGTCCGTGCAGGACGCGGTCATCGCCGCGGAGGACCGCGAGTTCAAGAGCAACTCCGGCTTCTCGATCCGCGGCCTGTCTCGTGCCGCGATCGGCCAGGTGACCGGTAACGGCGGACAGGCCGGCGGTGGTTCCACCATCACCCAGCAGTACGTGAAGAACGCCCTCGTCGGCGACGAGCACAGCTACGAGCGGAAGTTCAAGGAACTCGCACTCGCGACCAAGATGTCCAACGAATGGTCCAAGGACGACATCATGGCCGCCTACTTGAACACGATCTACTTCGGGCGCGGTGCCTACGGCGTGTCCGCGGCGGCGCAGGCGTATTTCCGCAAGGACATCACCAAGATCACCACGGCCGAGGCCGCAGTGCTGGCGGCGGCCATCCGGTCTCCCTCGTATTACGACCCCGAGGTCAATCCCGAAGCGGCCGAGGCCCGATGGAACTATGTGCTCGACGGCATGGTCGCCACCAACGCGTTGAAGCCGAGTGAGCGCGCCGCCATGAAGTACCCGAAGGTGCCCAACGCGCGGGCTCAGACCGACGACACCCCGGGTGCGAACGGTCTCATCAAGCGTCAGGTGCTCTCTGAACTCGGCGAACTGGGCATCTCCGAGCAGCAGGTGCGCACCGAGGGCCTCAAGATCACCACGACGATCGATCCGCAGGTGCAACGATCGGTTGTGGCGGCCGCCAACGACACACTCGACGGTGAGCCGAAGAAGATCCGTGACGCGGTCGTGTCGGTCGATCCCCGCACCGGCGGCATCAAGGGCTACTTCGGTGGCAACGACGCCAACGGCTGGGATTACGCACAGGCCGGTCTGCAGACCGGCTCGTCGTTCAAGGTGTTCGCTCTCGTCGCCGCGCTCGAACAGGATATCCCGCTGTCCAAGGTCTACAGCTCGGCACCGTATGACGCGCCCGGCGGTCTCACCGTCGAGAACTCCGACGGCGAGAGCTGCGGTTCCTGCAACCTCGCGACCGCGATGAAGATGTCGCTCAACACCGTGTACTACCGACTGATGATGGATCTGGACGGCCAGGCCAAGGCGGTCGCCGACGCCGCGCACCGGGCCGGTGTCGCGAAGAGCTTCGGCGACATCACCCAGACTCTGCAAGGCAAAGACGGTGGCGTCGAGGGTGGCGTCGTCCTCGGCCAGTACCCGTCGCGGGTGCTCGACATGGCGTCGGCATACGCCACGCTGGCCGCATCAGGCGTCCACCGCGAGCCGTACTTCGTGCAGAAGGTCGAGACCTCGACGGGTGAGGTGTTGTTCGAGAAGCAGGCCAACAAGGGGGAGCGTGTCTTCCCCGCGAAGGTCGCCGACAACGTGACGTCGGCTCTCGAGCCGATCGCGTCCTACTCCAATGGGCACGCGCTGTCGGATTCGTCCCTCGGGTCCCGTCCGTCGGCGTCCAAGACCGGTACCGCCCAGCTCGGTGAGACCGGCCAGAACAAGGACGCCTGGATGGTCGGCTACACGCCGCAGCTGTCCACGGCGGTCTGGGTGGGTACCGACGAAGGCACCGCCCTCACCAATTACAGCGGTTCGTCGGTCTACGGAAGTGGGCTTCCCTCCGATGTCTGGCAGGCGGCGATGAACGGTGCGCTCGAGGGCAAGCCGATCATGCAGTTCCCGGAGCCGGATTCGGTCGGCGGTCAGGCCGGTGTTCCCTACGAGGCGCCCGCCACCACCTACAACAACTCGCCGGACACCGATTCGCGCCGCTATCAGGACCAGGGTCCCTCGCGGCGACTGCCCGGGGACAGCGGTGACGGCAACATCACCCTCGCGCCGGGCGTGACCATCCCGTTGCCCGGCAATGCATCACCGGGAGGTGGCAACTCGGGCAACGGTGATTCCGGCGGCGGCAATGGCAACGGCAACGGTGGGGGCGCCGGCGGTGGCGGCGACACCGGGGGAGGAGACACCGGCGGCGGCGGCGACACCGGTCAGGGTGACGGCGACTACGGCTACACCCCGGAGCCACCGATCGGCTGACGCGGAGGATCGTGGCGAACGAGAGCTCGGACAACACAGATTGGGTGCGGGGTTCCACGATGTCCACCAACAGGTCCGCCGACACCGAGACCTGGGAAGCCCCCGAGACGTTCGCCGACGATCCGCGCGTCGACACCGAACGCGTCGCGCCAAGCCGTACCGATCCGATCGTCGAGGCCGCATCCGACGTCGTCGGCGGTCCGGTCGGTCGCCACGCGGTGATCGGGCGTAGCCGCTACTGGACACCGTTGCGCGTCGTCTTCGCGCTTGCGCTGTGCACGTTGGCCCTCGGCTGGTTCGGCAAGGCAGGCTGCCTGCAACAGGCTCCCGCCGACGCGAACTCCACCGGCTCCTCGATGCGTCTGGACTGGGACGATCAGCGCCAGTACACCAATCTGTGCTACTCGGACGTGATCGGGCTCTTCGGGGCGGAGAAGCTCGACCAGGGTGAGTTCCCCTACTCCACCTACTGGTACGAAGAAGGGCCCGACGGTCAGCAGGGCAAGCGGTACATGGAGTACCCGGTCCTCACCGGCCTGTACATGTACGGCGCTGCGTGGGTGGCCCGGGCATGGGAGTCCGCTCACGAAAAATGGGGTGTCCCAGGCGCACTCGCGGTGGTGCTGTTCTTCGATCTGGTCGCCCTGGGTCTTGCGCTGTTCTGGTTGGTGACGATCTGGGCGACGGCGCTCACCGCCCGCACACGGATCTGGGCGACCTGGATGGCGGCGTTGTCGCCGTTGGTGATCGTGCACATCTTCACGAACTTCGATGCGATCGCGATGGCCATGGTGGCGTTGGCGATCCTGTCCTGGTCGCGCCGAAAACCCTGGCTCGCCGGTGTTTTCATCGGACTCGGAACGGCCGCCAAGCTCTATCCGGTCCTGCTGCTGGTGGTGTTGCTCGTGCTGTGCCTGCGTGCGGGCAAGGTGCGTGAGTTCGTGCAGGCCGCCGCTTGCGCGCTCGGGGTGTGGGTCGCGGTCAACCTGCCGATCCTGATCATGTATCCGCGCGGATGGTGGGAGTTCTTCCGGTACAACGCCGATCGCGCCGCCGAATCCGACAGCCTTTACCGCGTCATCAGTGATGCCGCCGGATTCCGCTGGGATCCCGGGGCGCTCAACGCTCTGTCACTCGCGCTACTCGTCCTCGTCGCGGTCGGTGTCGGGGCGGTGGCACTCACGGCGCCACAGCGGCCACGCGTGGCGCAACTGGCGTTTCTCATGGTGGCCGGGTTCCTGCTGGTGAACAAGGTATGGAGTCCGCAGTACTCGCTGTGGCTGGTTCCGCTCGCGGTCTTGGCCATTCCGCACACGCGATTGTTGTTCGCGTGGATGGTGATCGACGCGCTGGTGTGGATTCCGCGGATGTCGCTCTATCTCGATCCGGAAAGACGATGGCTGCCCGACCAGTGGTTCACCGCGATCATCGTGGTACGCGCCCTGATGGTCATCGCGTTGTGCGTGGTGGTGCTCTGGCAGATCTGGAATCCCGCCGACGACCTCATCCGGCGTGGGTCGCGCGCTCGGGGAGACGTGTTCCTCGACGACCCGGCCGGCGGCGTTCTCGACGGCGCACCCGACCGTCTTGCCTATCCCGCCGGTCGCCGCACCTCCCGCCCCCTCGCGACAGCAACCGCTTTCACGCCGACAGCAACCGCTTTCACGCCGACAGCAACCACATCCGCGCCGACAGCAACCGCATCCAACCCGCGTCCACCGCTGGAGTAGCCACCTCTCGAGTAGCCCACCGCGCGTCGCACCGACGGCCTCCACGTGCGCTCGGAGTCGACGCCGGGGAGAGGCGTGGAGTGATCGATGTCCGCGGCCGCGTCGGCGTCGACGACGCGCGCGATGCGGGCGAGGTCGCCGAGTTGGTCAGGCCGCGTCGACGATCGAGACGCGCGCCCCGACGATGCGCTACGGGCTGTTCGAGATCCGCTCCGACAGAAGTTCTTTCGCCGCAGGCCAGTCATCGTCGGTCATCGCGTACAGCGCGGTGGTGCGCCAGCCGCCCCGATGCCGCCGATGCTTGTGCAGCAATCCCTCGAAACTCGCCCCCAGCTTGGCGATCGCGGCCCGTGACCGCGCATTCTGCTCATGGGTGTGCCACACCAGGCGCACTGCTTCGCACTCCTCGAACGCATGTCGCATCAGCAGGAACTTCGCCGTCGGGTTGACGATCGTGCCCTGGGCGGACTCCGTATAGAACGTGTAACCGATTGCGGTGCTGAGATTCTCGGGATCGATCTCGTAGTAACTGGTGGACCCGACGAGCCGGCCGTCGTCGACGACGGCGAAGGCGACGCGGCTCGACGGGTCGGCGAGAGCTGTCTCGATCCACGCACGACTCGACCGCACGTCGGTCGGTACCCCAGATGTCCAGCGGAATCGTTCGGGATCGCCGACGACCCGGGCCAGCGCGTCGGCGTCGTCGGGAGTGAAGGGCCGCAACGTGATCCGACCGTGAGTGAGCGGTCCGGTACCCAGCCACGCGCTCACGACAGGACGGGAACCGGGTCGGGTTCGGCGGTCCGTGGTCGACGGCCGAAGGACGCCAACGGTTCTCGCAGTGGAGCGCGCACGAACGCGACGATCAGGTACGCGAGTAGGACGGCGTGCACCCACACCCCGACGTTGACCCCGGTGATGACCCACCACTTCATCGGAGAGCCCGATGTGTAGATGCCGAACAGCCGGAAGATCGTGGTGTCCAGGATGAAGTCGGCGATCAGGTAGGCGGCGATCACCGGCCACCGGATCTTGAGCAGCACGAAGAACGGCAGGATCCACAGCGTGTACTGCGGCGAGTGCACCTTGTGGAAGAGCATGAATCCCGCCAACATCGATGCGGCCACGCCGATCCACGGGTAGATGCCGTCACGCTGGTAGACGCGCCATCCCAGATACACGGCGACCGCGAAGGCGGCGACGATCAGGATCGGTGACAGCAGACCCACCAGCGAGTTGTAGGTGTCGTTCTGTCCGCCGGTGAGATGTCGCAGACCCCAGTACCAGATGGAATTGGTGTCCACATCGGACTTGCGTTTGCCCTGGAACGACAGCGCGGCCTTCCACCCCTCGAAACCGAGCACCATGAACGGCAGCTGGACGGCGATCACGGTCAGCGTGGCGGCCGCCGCCACCCAGATCGCACCCACCCAGTCGAGCGGTCCGCGACCGTCCGTCCGGTCGGATCGTCCGGCGGAGCGGACCAGGTCGCCGAGGGAGCCCTGGCCGTCGGCGCCGCGGGTGAGCACATAGACGGCGAGGGGGAGCACGAAGAATCCGGGGTAGAGCTTCAGGCAGAATCCGATGGCCAGCAGGATGGCCGCCAGGATCGCGGCGGTCCGCAGCCGCAGACGTGGCTCACCGGTTCGCGGACTGGTGGTGGCGCCCCACGCCATCACGGCGACCGCACCGACGGTGGTCGCGACGACCGGCAGCTCCCAGTTGTGGAACGCGTAGAGCACCAGCGGCGGGGTGGCAGCCCACCACAGCACATGCCACCGGGTCATCAACGCCAGCATCACCGTGATCGCCAAGCCGAACGGAACCAGCAACCACACCGAATGTCGGAAGAATTCGGTGTCGGTGTGCGCGCCGATCGCGCCGAGCCACATGAACATGCCCGAGAGGACCGGGTATTCGACGACGCCGCCGAACAATTGGCCGTCGGGCGTGATGCCACCGTGGATGTACGGGAAGACATGGTTGTTGATGTCTCGTCCGACCCACAGGTACATGAGATCCGAGTAGCAGGGGATCACGGCGTTCGGGTCGCCCACCGGCCAGTGTTTGCTGCGGCCGTCCGGGAAGAACGGTGGCCCGCCGCACGCGACCTTCGCCTGATACGACCAGAGCATCGTCAGACACGTGGTGAGCATGGAGACCAGCACGATCAGCGCCGTTGAGCCACGCCCGGTGAGGACAGCGGTGAGGCGCGATGCCCTCGACGGTTGCGCGGGGAGGGCGTCGGACATGGCCTACAGACTAGGTGGTCGCGCGTCGGACTCCCGAATCGAAGTCCGGATCGACGTCTGCCGAACGCGGTTCCGATCCGACCACACGCCGCCCGGGATGGACTCGGTGGCCGACGAGTCGTGCCGTCAACTCCGGCCGCATCCTCGCCCCGGGCAGCGACGACAAGCGCCCGACGAGCCGTCGGATACGCCGATTTCGCTGGTCAGGGATTCGTCGTGTATCTTGGACGGGTTGCCGACGCAGGCGACCCTCCTGCCACGGACAGTCCGTGGCCGACCTAGCCCATAGGAGGTGATGTGGTCTTATGCGTCACTACGAATTGATGGTCATCCTCGATCCGAATCTGGACGAGCGCACCGTCGCCCCCTCACTGGATACTTTCCTCAACGTTGTTCGCAACGATGGCGGCAAGGTGGACGGTGTCGACATCTGGGGCAAGCGCCGCCTCGCTTACGAGATCGCCAAGCACAATGAGGGCATCTATGCCGTCATCGATCTCGATGCCGAGCCCAAGACGGTCTCTGAGCTGGATCGCCAGCTCAAGCTGAACGAGTCCGTGCTGCGCACCAAGGTCCTGCGGAAGTAATCCACAGGATTCCTCGATCGACATCGATCACGTCGGTACCGGGCCATAGGGTTGACCCAGAGTCCCGGTGCACGTCGATCAGCGAGTGCCCAACCACGACCTAGGGGAGACACATGGCGAACGACACGGTCATCACCGTCATCGGCAACCTGACCGCTGACCCGGAACTCCGGTTCACACCGTCGGGAGCCGCGGTGGCCAACTTCACGGTGGCCTCCACGCCGCGCACCTTCGATCGTCAGACCAACGAGTGGAAGGACGGCGAAGCGCTGTTCCTCCGCTGCAACATCTGGCGCGATGCGGCCGAGAACGTGACCGAGAGCCTGACCAAGGGAACCCGGGTCGTCGTGCAGGGACGCCTCAAGCAGCGGTCTTTCGAGACCCGCGAGGGCGAGAAGCGCACTGTGGTGGAACTCGAGGTCGATGAGATCGGCCCCTCGCTGCGATACGCAACCGCCAAGGTCAACAAGGCCTCGCGTGGCGGTGGCGGTGGATTCTCCGGCGGCGGCGGCAGCCGCAGCGGCGGCGGATCCAACCAGCAGGTCGCCGACGATCCGTGGGGTAGCGCCCCTGCGAGCGGGTCGTTCGGTGGGGCCGACGACGAACCACCTTTCTGACAACACACTGGAGTACCAATGGCAAAAACAAAAAGCACGCGGAAGCCGCGCGTCGAGAAGGTCACCAAGACCAAGGCGTGCAGCTTCTGCAAAGACAAGAAGGCCGTCATCGACTACAAGGACACCGCGCTGCTGCGTCGTTTCCTGTCGGACCGCGGCAAGATCCGTTCGCGTCGGGTCACCGGCAACTGCGTCCAGCACCAGCGCGACGTCGCTGTGGCCGTGAAGAACTCGCGTGAGGTGGCCCTGCTGCCCTTCACCTCGACCGGTCGCTGAGCGGAAGGGAGCTGACATGAAACTCATCCTCACCGCTGCCGTGGAGAACCTCGGCGAAGCAGGCGACACCGTAGAGGTCAAGGACGGTTACGGCCGTAACTACCTGCTGCCCCGCGGTCTGGCCATCAAGGCCACCCGCGGCGCGCAGAAGCAGGTCGAGGACATCCGTCGCGTCCAGGCCGCTCGCGAGGTTCGTGGCGTCGAGCACGCCAACGAGCTCAAGCAGGCCCTGGAAGCACTGTCCGACATCTCGCTCGGGGTCAAGACACACGACTCGGGCAAGCTGTTCGGCTCGGTCACCGCGGCTGACGTCGCCGGCGCCATCAAGTCGGCAGGCGGACCCGCCGTCGACAAGCGCTCGGTCGAGCTGCCCAAGGGACACATCAAGGCCACCGGCAACTACCCGGTCGTCGTGAAGTTGCACCCGGAGGTGCAGGCCACGGTCGAACTGGCCGTCGTCGCCGGCTGATACAGCCCACTCGGTCACAGGGGCCGGGCGATCCTCGTGATCGCCCGGCCCCTGTCGCTGTTCGTGGGGCCGACGAGTAGTGGTCGTGGCGCATTCGGGCGTCGATCGCCCAGAAGTGGAGTAGTCCGCTACGCATCCCGATCCGCCCCCGCGCTCGTACGGTCGAAGTAACGAGTTCGACGGCACACCGATGTACAGGTAAGGAATCGCCGACAGCGAGACGTCGGCCGCCGACCGAACTCGCCGAACCGAACGACGTACGCCCACCAGAGGAGGAGGCCGATATGTCCGCCGCCACCATCATGCTGGTCACCGTCGTCGCGGGGGTGAGCCTCGGAGGCTTGTTCACACTGTCGCGTGAGCATCGGCCGGGTGGCCTCGGACTCCGTCCTTCTCGACGTGATCACCAGCGACGGCCCAGTGTCACACCGGTCGCCGTTCGCAGCGCCGACGACGTGCGGCCGGCCACCCCATCGGACGTGTTGCCCGCTTCGTCTGCGCCCACGCGACCGTGGATCGTCGATTTCGCCGCCCAGATGAAATCGATCGGCTGACGCCTGATCGATCGGCGAACGCCCGATTAGGACAGCGCCTCGGCACTCACTTCGGAGCAGATGGCTGCGCCGGAAGCTGATTCCAATACTGCAGTCGGGCAGGAAGATACCGAGGTGACGGATTCGGACTGTGTGCGGTGTCGCCGCTCGGGAAGAAGAACTTGTGCCACGCGGGCGTGAGGATCATTGCGCGCGCCCCGGTCCGGCAGGCGACGACATCCGGCCGAGGTGCGGTGCACGTGACACCGGCGACCGTGACGCGCTGACCGACCGGCAAGGTAGGGGCACGGAATCCCGATGGCGCGGCGAACCGGTAGTTCGACCAGTCCGGTACCCACCACGGGCCCTGCTGGTTCCCGGAGATGGCGGCACCGCGCGCGGTCGGAGGTGCCGTCGCCGGACGGCCCTGGCAGCCGACATAGCGATAACCGGGGCCGATCCGGCACAACCATCGGCCGGCGCGCAGGAAGGCCCCACCGTTGTCGCTGTACGCGAGGGCGCGGAACTGTGTGGGATTCGCCGGTTGGTAGCGGCTGAGGTCGAACTCGGCAGGCAATCCAGGGCCGGCGGCCGGCGCCGCCTCCGCGATGACCGCGGGACCCGCCAGCAGGCCGAGCATGGTGGCCGCCGTGACGAAGGCCTGCCGACCCCAGCGAGCATCGCGGCGCGACCGTCGGATCGATGAGAACCTCCCCACGGCGATCATTGGATCACAGCGTCCCGACGGCGAGGTCGGAAACCGGGAAGAAAACCCCGAACCCGTGTCCCGTAGCAGGGTGCCGTCTGCGCGACCCGGGCGAAGTCGTCACGTGTTACCCGCGTCACACTGTTTGTTTACCGAGTTGTTGATCCCACATCGCGGATCGTTGACCTGCAACACGCCGAAAGCCCTGTCACGCGTGACACGCCGAAGGAATTTCTTCGTCTTCCTGTGGAAAATGATTTACCCTCTGACCTGCGCAAAGTTAATTGCTCACAGAACAATTCCCCACTTTCTGCACAGACCCTGCACAATCCTCCCGACGGCGTCCACAGTCGGTCCACAGTTTGCTGACAGGTTTGTCCACATGTCGGTTTGAACGGTGTGCGCGGCTCCGCCTAGTGTGCTCCGACAGTGCTTCTTTGAGATACCGAAGGTGCTCGGCGGCGTTCTGTCGGTGCATATCGCTATCAAGGAATCACGACAGACGTCGACGGCGGGGAAGTCGCCGACGCCACAGAGAGTCGGACCCACTCGAGGTGAGAGTGGTGCAAGTACTGCGAGAGGTTTGACACGCGTGGCAGTTGTCGATGACCGCGGGCATGAGCCGGGGCACCTGGAATCGGTGCCCGGTCGTGCCGGACGGGGACGGACCGACGACGGCGTGCCGACCGAGGATTTCGGTCGGCAGCCGCCGCAGGACATGGCCGCCGAGCAGTCGGTGCTCGGTGGCATGTTGCTGTCGAAGGACGCGATCGCCGACGTGGTCGAGAAACTTCGGTCCGGCGATTTCTACCGTCCCGCGCATCAGGCCGTCTACGAAGCGGTCCTGGAGCTCTACGGCAAGGGCGAGCCCGCGGATGCGGTGACGGTCGCGGCCGAACTGGAGCGAGCCGGTGAACTCCGGCGCGTCGGCGGTGCGCCCTATCTGCACACCCTGATCTCCACGGTGCCCACGGCGGCCAACGCCGGCTACTACGCGGAGATCGTGGCCGAGAAGGCGATCCTGCGTCGCCTCGTGGAGGCCGGGACCCGCATCGTGCAGTTCGGGTATGCAGGCGCAGACGGCCAGGATGTGGCCGAGGTCGTCGACCGGGCGCAGGCCGAGGTGTACGAGGTCACCGAACGTCGTACCGCCGAGGATTACGTGCCGCTCGAGGAGCTGCTCCAGCCCACGATGGACGAGATCGACTCGATCGCGTCGCGTGGCGGGATCTCTCTCGGAGTGCCCACCGGATTCGCCGACCTCGACAAGATCACCAACGGTCTGCATCCGGGCCAGATGATCATCGTGGCCGCCCGGCCGGGTGTGGGCAAGGCGTTGGCACTGGACACCCCGCTGCCCACCCCGTCCGGGTGGACGACGATGGGTACCGTCGCCGTCGGCGACCTGCTGCTCGATGCGCAGGGCACGCCAACTCGGGTGGTCGCCGCCACCGACGTGATGACCGAACGTCCTTGCTACGAAGTCGAATTCAACGACGGTACGGTCCTCGTCGCCGACGGCGAGCACCAGTGGGTCGCCGACATCGACGGCAAGCGTCAGACCGTCACCACCGAGGTGATGCGCGCGCACATCGGATGCGCGGTGGTGCGCAACACCCGGCCCTTGGACCTGCCGCGCAAGCGGTTCGCCTACGGCCCGTACACGGTCGCGGCGCTGGCCGGGATGGCGTTCGACGATCCCGAGATCGGTATGCGTATCGATGCCGAGGGGCCCGTCGATGTCATGACCTTGATGGCAGACCTGGGCGGACGTATCCCGCTCGAATATCTTCGGGGGTCGATCGCGCAGCGTCGAGCATTGCTCGCGGGGTTGCTCGACGCGCGTGCCACGGTTGACGACGACGGCTGGATCACTGTGCCCGCGGCGACGCGACACATGACCGCCGTCGTCGCCGACCTGGTGGCCGGCCTCGGTTACAACTACAAGCGTTCGGCCACCGGGTGGCTGCGCGTGGACGCCGACGACGACGTGTTCACCGTGCATCACAAAGCCATCCGGCACAAGGAACTTCGCCGTCGCGCGGGTGTGCGTCGCCTGGTCGACGTGCGTCCCGTCGACACCGTGCCGGTGCGCTGCGTGCAGGTCGACAACGACGAGCAGATGTACCTCGCCGGCGAGGCGATGGTGCCCACGCACAACTCGACGCTCGCCATGGACTTCCTGCGGTCGTGCTCGATCGGTCACCAGTTGACCAGCGCGATGTTCTCGCTGGAGATGAGCAAGACTGAGATCGTGATGCGTCTGCTGTCGGCGGAGGCAAAGGTCAAGCTCGGCGACATGCGTGGTGGCACCATGACCGACGACGACTGGACCCGG
Organism: Gordonia sp. CPCC 206044; assembly: GCF_048537895.1. NCBI lineage: Bacteria > Bacillati > Actinomycetota > Actinomycetes > Mycobacteriales > Gordoniaceae > Gordonia > Gordonia sp. CPCC 206044. Next base: position 5,141 of record NZ_JBCLVL010000010.1, on the reverse strand, counting down.
CTGGCCCGACGTATGGGTGAGATCTCCGAGGCGCCGATCTACATCGACGACTCGCCCAACCTCACCATGATGGAGATCCGCGCCAAGGCCCGACGGCTCAAACAACGCAACGATCTGAAACTCGTTGTGGTGGACTACATGCAGCTGATGACTTCGGGCAAGAAGGTCGAGTCCCGACAGCAGGAGGTCTCCGAGTTCTCCCGACAGCTGAAGCTGCTGGCCAAGGAACTCGAGGTTCCGGTGGTCGCGATCAGCCAGCTGAACCGTGGTCCCGAGCAGCGCACCGACAAGAAGCCCCAGGTGTCGGATCTCCGCGAGTCGGGATCGCTCGAGCAGGACGCCGACATGGTCATCTTGCTGCACCGCCCAGACGCTTTCGAGCGTGACGACCCACGCGCCGGTGAAGCCGACATCATCCTCGGCAAGCACCGCAACGGGCCTACCGCGACGATCACCGTTGCGCACCAACTGCATCTGTCGAAGTTCGTGGACATGGCGCGCGGATAGTCGGCGCCTGTTATCTGCCTTCGACCGTGATCGCGTGACTGTGAGTTCGAATGACTGAATCCGGCAGCTGGTCGACCGAGTTCGTCGACAGAGCCGCACGACGTGCGCAGACTCCGGACCCGCACTGGTCCGGAGGGAGCCGACTCGATCCGGCTGTGGTGCGGAGCGTACAGAAGTTCCAGGTGGGAGAGAGCGGTGACGGAATCCATCTGATCGCCAACGCCGCTGCCGCGGACGACCGCGATTACGAGGCGGCGGTGCGGCTCTTCGTCGCCGAGGAGCAGAATCACGCGCGCATGCTGGAGTTGCTGCTGCGGGCGGCCGGAGCCCCGACGAAACGATGGCATTGGTCCGACAGTGTCTTCGTACGGGTGCGGCGGCTGATGGGTCTTCGGCTCGAGCTGATGGTGTTGACGATCGCGGAAGTCGTTGCGCTGCGCTATTATCGCGCGCTTGCCGAGGGCGGGCAGGATCCGCTGCTCGCCGACGTGGCAGAACGGATTCTCGATGATGAGCGCCATCACGTGCCGTTCCAATGCCGTCGTCTGCGTGTCGGTTTCGAGAGGACCGCCGCGCCGTGGCGCGTCGTGATCAAGCACCTGTGGCGGGCGACCGCGGCGACCGTGATCGCGGTGGTCGCCGTCGATCACGGTCAGGCGTTGCGTGTGTGCGGGGTGTCGCGACGCAGGTTCGTCAGGGAGACCATCCAGATTTTCGTCGATACATCGGCAACGGTGTTCGCACCGGCGTCGGTCAGCCCGGGAGATCCGAAGACGCGCTGATGTCGTGCGCGAAGGCCGAAGCCACTGACCTCGGAGTGACTTCACACCCGCGCCGCCGCAGACGGGAAAGTCGTGACCGAGTACCCCACGAATCGTGTGGCACTGCAAGCTCGTGAAGATTTCCAGAGGCTCTGCCTCGAACTGAACGCGGGAGCCAAGTGATGGCACGCAAGAACGGTGGGCGAGTAGACCTCAGCTCACTGGCCGGCTCTGTCGGTGAGCATTCCAGCGTGGACCCGACCGCTGGTATTGATGGGATCTACCGCGCGAACGTACGGATCGCCGAACTAGCCCCGAACCCGCGCAACCCCCGAGCATCCCTCGGAGACCTCGAAGACCTGGCCAGCATCCGCGAGCGCCAGCTGCAGCCGACGACAACGATCTCGCGCACCGCATGGCTGCGGCTGTACCCCGATGACGCAGACGCCATTGGAGATGCGCTCTACGTCGTCGTCAATGGATGTCGGCGCCTCGCTGCCGCCGAGAAGTACGGACGCGAGTCACTGGACATGGTGATCCGCGACGGTCTCGCCTCCGACAAAGCGACTCTGCTGTGGGCGTCGATCGCCGAGAACCTGGAACGGCAAGACTTCGATGTCATCGAGGAAGCACGCGCGGTCGAGGCGATGGTCGCAGAACTCGGCAACGCCCGCGCTGCCGCCCAGCGACTGAACAAGACTGACGGCTGGGTCTCCCAACGCCGCGCGCTTCTGCACCTGGACCCACAGCTGCAAGAGAAGCTGCGCAACGGCGAGTTGGCGGTCCGGCACGCTCGTTCACTGGCCAAAGTTCCCCGCGAAGAACAAGTCGCCGCATGGCAAGCCGCGAACGAGAAACAGGGGAGCGAGGCGGATTCAGCGGAGTCGAAAAAGTCCCGCTCTGAACGCGAGCCAGTCAACGCGTCCGTCGCGGTAGTACGTGCGCTCCGACGCTACAAGGCCGAGCCGGGCAGTGTGGCAACAGCGATCCGCGAGATCTGGAGCCCGGATGACATCGACAACCTCATCGGTCAACTTCGCAACGGCGAGTGACCGTGCGGGAGGGTGGCGGTTTTTACCGCGGTAAAAACCGCCACCCTCCCCGGGGGCGCCCCATGACGAGCGGGTTCGTCACAGTGACGGAATGACCTGCGGGCGTGAACCCCAGGCACGTCGCCACGATTGCGTATGAACACGAAAGGGGAGTCCAATGACACCCACACGGGCTGCCGCTGACGATCACGCCATGATCGTCACCTCGGCAAAGGTGTTGTCCCCCTCGGGATTTGTGTTGGTGGATAAGCCTGTCGATTCGGTCGACAAGTTGTTGAAGGTATTGGAGTGGCGTCAGCGGCAGCGTCCGCTGACGCCAGCGGGCCTGCCGGCGCAGGTATGGGTGCTAGATGCCGCGTGTGTGGCGCTGGGGTGGGGGCCTGATGACATCGATCCGGGTGACGAAGCCGACTACAGCGACGAGGAACTGAGACAGGGGAGGATGCGCACAGATCTCATCGCCCGTCTCGACGACGCCACTCGCACCCTGCTCACTCCTCACCTCGCACCCGATGGACGTGATGGATGGCATCTATATCAGCCGGGCACAGAGATCGGCCACCGGCTGCATCTGTCACATACTGTGGGGCGCCGCAAGTTCATGGTCGACGTGATCCTGGAACCCTGGGCCATGGAGACCCGCCGCAGTGGCCACGACCGGCTGGGCATTCTCGGTTCGGAGAGCGACGGCACACTGATCGACTTCGACGACGAGATGGACACCGCCCGCGAGATGGCCCGCCGCCTGTCCTGGCACGTCGAGCACCTGGGCGTGCTCCCCGGGATCACCTCGGCACGTACCGGTGCCGTAATACTTGACCAGATCTTCCGGGACCGCCGTAAGACGGGCAAAGGCGTCGTCATCGATACCCCGGTGGCAGTTCCCGCCCTCGACGGGGCCGATCACGAGGACCTCGAGCCATTTCTCACATGGGTGCGGGAGTGGATTGAGACCGAGGAGATCGAGAACGCCGACGAACTGATCACGATCGATCAACGCGCGTCATATCTGGCCAGCGCCGGAATGATCGACCTCGGCTACGGCGACGTCGTCCATCATGCCGGCGACAACGCAGACCAGTTAGCCCACACCAGCAACAAACTGCCCTTCGGGGTGTGGCAGGTGACCTTGCCCGCCGCCGACACTCTCACCCTGCCGACACGGCTACCGTTGCCACATCCGCACATGCGTCCCGACCGGCCCGTAACCCTGTGGGTCACGACCGAGACGATCAATAGCTTGTGCGCGCCGATCGCCGACGGGGGAGCAGGCCTCGACTTGGCCGACCTCGCGATCGCGGAAGCATGGACCACCACCGATCAAGGCGTAGTCCTCAAGCGGTGGAAAGAGATCCTGACTACCGCCCGCAAAGCGGCCGCCGAGACTGCCGATCCGATCCTCAAAGCCCTGGTCTCTGACATCTACAAGGGCTATCTGGGTCGCATTGCCGGCGACAAGAACTGGGATAGCCATATGCGCCATCACTATCAGCCGATCTGGGCGGCCGCCATCAAGTCTCACGCGCGACACCGCTCCCGTGTGAAGGCGATGAAGATCGCCGCCGAGCACGATCTATGGCCGATCATGGGCCTCACCGACGCCTGGACCTACCTCGTCCCAGCCGGGATCAATCTGTCTGACGACTCGCCGAATCTGGGCAAATTCGTGGTCGAGAAACGTCGCAGCATCACCGCTGACGACCACCAGGTGATGTTGGATCTACTCTCAGCTGCCAGCCCCGGGGAGGTCCGCCGCGCAGTCAACAACGCCTACACCACAGCAGGACTGGCCGCTGACGGCGACGACGAGTCCAGCGACCCGCAGGACGCCGCGAGCGATGTTTCGGAGGAGGTGGCTGGCTGATGGCGCAATTCCGGGCACGCCGCCACACTCGCCGGGACGAGCCGGTCGCGACCACCAGCGTCGCGACCGGAACTCGGCAGGTGTCGGTAGCCTCAGGTACCGCTCGTGACCTCGCCCGGTCCGACACCGGGCTGGTAGGGGAACAGACCTCTCGAAACCATCTCGCCACCGTTGGTTACCAGGGGGTGCGCAAAGCCGCCGCCGACGCCGGCCGCACCCCGCCCTCGCCACGGACCTTCCGGCGCTGGAAACAGCACAACCGCATCCCCGATGACCGGGTCGCCGATCTGGTGGCCCGCCGCGCCGAGATCACCCGCCTCGGGGGCGTCGATGGCGCCGCCGCCCAACTCGGCCGCTCACCGAGCGCGGTCTATGACTGGCAAGCCGGTCGCACCAAAAGCCTGCGCCGCGACGCTCAAGGGCGCCTCGTCGACGCCCAGGCGGCACAGCGGTTGCGCGACAGCGGAATCGACACCACCCAGATGCGGCCGATCATCACGTTCACCGCCGATGTGCATGCCCGCACCGACGGCGGCAACTACGACTACCGCATGTCCAAGACGTTTGAGTTCGGCGGGTCCCAGGGCCTCGACCACACTCCGATGGACCCCGATCAGCGACGCGCTCTCGGTGACGCGTTGGCCCGCAACGATCACGCCCGCGCGACCGCCATCCTCGAAGAACACGCCTCAGTCAACTTCGCTGCCTTTGACGCCTTCGACGACGCCACCGGATTCCACTTCGACGCCATCACTGACTTCCACATCCACTGGGAGTAGCGGCCACTTGGCGCTGAACATGGCCCAATCTTGCTGTGCTGGTAGAGACAGCCCAAGTTCAGGGTGACACTGCGCTTAGAAGGGCCAGCCAAACTAATCGTCGCTGGTCCGCGGGTGGGGTTCACCCCGTTTGGTGGACATCGGTTAAGCGGCCTGGTTGACCGTTTGGTGAATCATG